>CAZHKI010000270.1:0-5870 GCA_964533365.1 uncultured Maribellus sp.
TCGTCAACATATACCAGATGCTGTTGGACGACTGCCAAATCCTTGATTCCTTTCTCGGAAGAAGGAAGATACTGAACATCCTTCACCAGCGTTCCGGGAAAAAGAAACTGACCGTTCCGCGGGCGCAGCAACCCGTGCGAAGACAAAACCTGAATATACCCGTTCCGGTCGGCGGCCACTTTTTTCAGCCCAACCCGGGCATTTTCGAAATTGTATTTGATGCTGTATTCCTGTACAAAAGGTTTATCTGCATGGAAAGGTGGCGTTCCGCCAAACGCAAATAAACTCAAGAGCAAAAAAAACAAACTGCTTTTTATTCTATTCTTCATCATATCTCCTTTAAATAAATTATTCAACATCAACTTTAAATTCATCAGTAAAATTACTCACAAGTCTTTAATTTTTTATGCCCGATTTTATCTGTTCCCAATCGGGTTCAGAAACAAATATCTGTTTGAATATTTTACCATTCTCCCCTTTTTTTTTCATCGTACAGGCCAGCAGGTTTCCGTCATTTGAAACCACCAAATCAGTTCTCACCTCATTGTCAGCGGTAAGCATTATGGTTTTTCCGAAATTTTCGCCGGGCACGGCATCCATAACCGCAATATTCCCGTTTACGATGCCAAAAACCCAATTGCCGGAAGGGTGCCAGCGGATACAGGAAACATCAGAAGAAAAGTTACTGAGTTGTCTCGGTTTCAATTGTGGATCAGTGGAAAGAGCAGATCCGTTGGAAGCGATAACAAAAATCTGGTAAATTCCGGCTTCATCTTTATCGAGATAAGCTATGGTTTTCCCATCAGCCGAGCCTCTGACAATCCCTGAAACTGTGCCGCTTTGGGTCAACCTTCGTATTTTAATTCCTTGCGGAGGTTCGGGATATTCTGTCGCGGTTCCCGAAAAAGCGGTGGTAATATCCACATTATCGGGAATGTCGGCAGCAAACAAATCATGGTTATAATCCACACCGTTTTCTGCCCGTACTTTCCCGATAAAGGCTCGCATTGAACCGTTCGCGCCGACCCACGAGTCGCCATATGCTTTTTCAATTTCGCCCGGTTTCGATTTTCCTTTTTCTGCTGGTTTCAGCAAAACCGCAAAAAAGTGGGTATATCCTTCCGGGGCGCTGTCATTCCCTTCCATGTATCCGATGGTCCGGTCGTAACTGGGTAAAAGAAAATCGTCGTAGGTAAACCCAATCCGGTTCCCATTGCGCGAATATTCGTGGCGGTGGGTGCCCCCGCGATGCGCGCCGGGAAAGGTTGGCCTTTCAACGGCAACATCGCGCATATCCACTTTTGTGACAACTGCATTTCCGTCGGCGCTGACTTCGACGCCGGTGCGGTTGGTTATACCATAGTAACCTCTTTTTTCCAATTCACCGGTCAGAGGACCGTGAATGAATATCACCTTATTTTCGGAAGGATGCCACGACACCGCGCCCACGCCCGGCGCCGCCTGTTCGCCCGTTACCGATTCCGGAGCGTACAATACCGTTTCCTCACCCGTTGAAATCTCTATCTTTTCGATGGTTTTACAGTTTCCGATATTGTCATTAAAAACCGTTCCGCGTGTATCGTAACACAAAAATTTATGGTCGGGCGAAAAATTATCGTTGTTGTCGAGCACGTGATTTTTTGCTGAAAAAGAAATTTGTTTTTCTTTCAAAAGAACCATACTTACTTTTTCTGAACGGTTGGTTTTACAGGCGGCAAAAGCAAAAAAACAAGTTGCTGTTATCAACAGAATCACATAATTATATTTTGCCGATTGATTCATCTGGTTCCTTTTAATGCGTTTTTTTATCCTGAAAATCCATGAAAGAGAATTTGTTTTTTGATTTAACAATTCTTAATATACCCCATTGACCATCTCCCTTATTTATATAAAAATTTAATGCAAGGCACAACCGTCCGTCATCAGGGGAGATTTGAGGACGAGGAGGAATAATCATGATATCCTATTGGCCAACAATATTTTATTGTTTATACTGTTTTGGTAACAGAATTTCTTTTTATTCATTTCTTCGCGAGATGGTCAATTTTTTCGATGAACTTGTTTTTACCGTTACTCTTCTTTTTCAGCATAAACACGTCAAACAATTCCCCATCGGCAGTAAATGCCTTAAAATGGAGTTTATTTCCGTCAATTGAAATTTGCTGAAACAACTGGAGCATATTTCCTTTCACCTGCATCCATTTTTTGTCTCCGGCTTCATACAATTTGGGCCCGCTAACCGAAACAACATAAACGATTGACGATTTTTCCGAAAAATCGGATGCAATTCCACGCCCGTAGGAATGATCGTGGCCGGACAAAACCATATCCACACCATATTTCTCGAGGATAGGTTGAAAATGTTTCCTAACCAGTGGATTGTCCCTCGACTCTTTGGGCGAATAAAACGGAAGATGCGTTGTAACAATCACCCAATCTTTTGTGTTGGCAGCCAAAACCGAATCGAGCCAGATTTTCTGACTTTTCAGTGCGCGGCCGTTTTCATCTTCCAGTTCCGATTCAGTGGCCGAATCGATTGAAATTACTTTCAGATTTTTATAATCGACAAAAAAACAGGTGCCTTTCACCACCTCCGGGCCGTTGCCAGGTTGCGTAAACTGATAGTTCCAGTGAGGATCAATCTGCAAATCTTTGTAATCGTGATTTCCGGGAGTTAAAACCTGCGGAACAGTGGCATAAATATAAGAACCTGCCATAAACCACTCATTCCATTCCACATCTCTTCCCGCACGATTAATGATATCACCCCCGTAAAGCATAAAAGAACAATCGGGGACTGAATTATATGCCTTGCGAACAATTCCGATTTTAAATTACTTTGCGGGTCGCCAAAATAAACAAATGAAAACTGACCGTCGCTGACCGAGGGGGTACTGAATTCAAACCATTCGCTCCAAAACTCCTCTTTTCCAACCCTGTATAAATATTTCTGCCCCGGAACCAAATTCGTGAAAACATACGAATGCTGGTTTGCTTCGATGGTTGGTTCACCTTCGTATTCGTACTTTACCGCTGTTGTATTAGCTTTGAAAGATCTGGTATTTGCCGGATTAATACGGGTCGGTGTCATGGGCTGTAATTCACAAAATCCTTCTCTAATACTCAAATCGGTACGCCATGTTACTGCCACAGAAGTAGCAGCATCTTCAGCAAGATTTAAAATAATCCGGTCAGGATAAGGAGCGGGGGTGTTTTTCTGACCAGTTGCCGGATAGCTTAAAACAATAAAAAACAACAATAAACATAGAAACAAAGGGAAAATACTTCTAATAATATTCAACTTCTTATTGCTCAATTCTAATTGCATTTTTTCAATATTTTTTGCTAAAGCCCCAAAAAGTAAGGTTTTTGCATTACTGCAAAACCTTACTTTTAAATTTTAATTATCAAACTAAACTATACCCAATTTAAAAACCGATTGACCCTTTTATTCGTCATTTCATCTGTAAAAAATTTCAAGGTTATTAATTGGCTGTCGGTTATACTCTATCTCTTTGTTATTCTTCCTCATCCGATGGAGCTCACATCGGATTTGTTCATTGTTGTTTGTCTCGCCTTGGCGTTATTTTTGTTTCATTTGAAAAAAATCATTAAAAAATCTATCCAACTCTTTAACAATTTTTCATCTGTAATTTGAATAAAAGTGTAAAAATCTTCATACGATAAAGATATTTGTTCAAAATAATGGATACTACAGAAATTTTGAGAATAACACATTAAATATTAACTCATTATTAATAACAATCATACAATATCAAACAAAATGAATCAACATAATTTACAAACGAGAAATCTTACTGATAATCAGACGAAAAGGCAAATCTCTTGCTAAAACCATTTAGCAACATTGTCTTTAAAATGGAAAAGGTATAATAGAATTTAAACTTTTAACTGTTTAATATTAAACGGCTTTATTATAATCCATTGAAATACCAAAATTTAAAATTTGTAATTTTAAACGATATTTTTTTAACATGACATAGTGTTTTTATTAAAGTAGATTTATTACAAAGCTGTAGCATACAAAGCTTAGTCGAAAATTAAATTAGTCAGTCTGCCCTTACAATCGGTTCTTTGGGTGATTTCCATTAAACTGACAGTCAGTAATTCTCAAAATCAAACCACATTACAGTTTAATTTACTCATTAAAAATGATAATTCAATTCGCTGAATCCCATTTGTTTCTACTGAAGACTAATTATATCGAAATAAATTGAAAATAATTAAATTAAAAAATTTTAAAACTGTTACAATACTCAAATTGGGGAAAAGAAATTCATAAGCACAAAAATATTATTTTAACCTCAAAAGATATTTTGGCTATATAACCCAGAACTATGAGGTTAAAATATAATAAAATTCAAACAAGTTTCCATTAGTTTTAAATTCACATAAAACTTAATTTTATAGTTAAATCTTGGTGACAGCTGATATAAAAACAATTCGTACAAATATCAACTGAACTTTCGGTATAGAAGTACGTAGAAAAATAACAGTTTCGCGAAGCAGGATAACGTAGGTATCCCTTATTTGAAATTCATATTCAAAAAACAAATATTACATTAAACTAAACAATCTTAAAAATGAAAAACAGATTAATTTTTCAGCATTTGACAATCACTGTCACGGCAATATTTTTGTTTTTGTCGTGCACAGATGAACCTGACAGGCCTGTTTTTCCGCTTTCTGCGACAATTTTTCACAGTATCGAAGGAAAGCAGGTAGCATTTTCAGCACTGACACACAGTGCTACAAGCTGGACGTGGGATTTTGGTGACGGCAACACCAGTGCGGAACAAAACCCTGTACACGTTTATAATGAAGGCGGTTATTATGTTGCCACTCTGACCGCCAAAGACAAAGAAGGCAATACGGTAAACCAGGAAGTGAAACTAGCCATAGCACTTACGCCCTATGCCTTGCTTACCGGGGATCATACGGCTGAAGGGTATAATGGAAAAACCTGGAAACTGACTTCAAGCCATACTGCATCCGGAGATTATCTTGCCAATGCCGACGCAAATTTATCAGTGGTAAAAGGTACTCCCAAACCTCTCCCCGACGGAATATTCAGCTCTGAGTTTGGAATGGGTGATGTTTACAAAGACCTGTTCACTTTTTACTTCGACGGCAGTTACAAACACGATGTAAAAGAAGACGGGGCTTCTTTTAGCGGTCTGGTTTTTGAAATGGTCAGCACCGGAGGAGCCGGTATTGTCAATGCAAACGGACAAGCATACGGTTTATGTATCGCCAAATACACCCCCCAAAATGGAGCTACCTTCACCTTCAGGGAAAATGAAAATTTCACGGTATCATCGGTTTATGCACCGCCTACTTATTCCATTACGTTTAACAATGTAATGACATTAAACTTCTCGGGAACAGAATTTATAGGGTTTCGCGATTTTCAGCGAAAAGTGATTGTAAAATCCATTTCCGACTCGCGCATGCAGTTAATCATGTTCATGGCAGCAGGCACAGATCCTGCCCAGATTATCGGTATAAACACCCATGCCCTGATACTCAGTTTCGATGCAGTAAAATGAAAACCTGTTATCAATTAATTCAACATGAAAATGAAAAAAATTCGAATGAATACATCGTGGTGGATTTTCACCATGATCTTGTCAATGAGCCTGTATATTAACCTGTTCACGACAGATGCCGTTGCACAGGGAACAATAAATGTAACAGGAACCGTAACATCGGCTGCCGACGGGCTTACCCTTCCGGGAGTTAGCGTAGCAGTAAAAGGATCTTCAACCGGCACGGTTACCAATCTCGACGGGAATTTCAACCTATATGTAGCAAACGATGCAACACTGGTTTTTTCGTTTATCGGGTTC
>CAZHKI010000271.1:0-5866 GCA_964533365.1 uncultured Maribellus sp.
TAATTCGGGATCCACCTGGTCGAGGCTTTCGTATTTTGGCTTTTTCTTTGGAGCTGCGTAATAACTGATGGCCTGAAAATCGATGGGGGGAATTCTCAGATAAGCCCAATCCGGCATTTTCATTTTCAGCCATTTGCGATAAGCTTCGAGCCTGAATTCGAGCATAAACTCCGGCTCATTTTTCTTCTCTGAAATCATCCGGATTACGTCTTCATTCAGCCCTTTTTCAACAATGTCGGTTTCAATATCGGTAACGAAACCGTATTTATATTCGCTTTGAGTAACTTCACTTAATATTTTATCCTGATCTTCCATCTTTTCTGAATTCTGCCTAAATATAACAACAGGTTAACCGGACTGTTTAAAATTAATTGCAAAGATATAAAACTATGGGTATTTTTGTCCCGGGAGTCATTTTAATTCATACCTGATTGTCTTTAATTAACGATGAATAAAGAAATAAAACAAACCCAAATATCGGAATTAGGCGAATTTGGGCTGATTGACCGGTTAACCCGCGATATTAAAATAAAAAATGAAAGCACTTTAAAAGGTGTTGGCGACGATGCCGCTATTCTTGACTACCAGAATAAAATGGTGGTGGTTTCAACCGATTTACTGACGGAAGGTATTCATTTTAACCTGATGTACGTTCCGCTGAAACATTTGGGCTATAAATCGGTGGTGGTTAACCTTTCCGATATTTTTGCCATGAATGCCAAACCAAAGCAAATTACCGTAAATATTGCCTTGTCGGGCAAGTTTTCGGTTGAAGCGGTTGAGGAATTGTATTCGGGAATTCACCTGGCCTGCGAGAAATACGGCGTTGATTTGGTTGGAGGCGATACCACCAGTTCTCTAACCGGTCTTACAATTAGTGTTACTGTAATCGGCGAAGCCGAAAAAAAGGAGCTCGTTTATCGCAGTGGCGCAAAACCCACCGATTTGCTTTGTGTTTCCGGTGATTTGGGTGGCGCTTACATGGGATTGCAACTGCTCGAACGCGAAAATGAGGTTTTTAAGGTGAACCAAAACATGCAACCGCAACTTGAAGGATACGATTATATCCTGGAACGCCAGTTAAAACCCGAAGCCCGCGGAGATATTGTCGAAGCCTTTAAAAAGCTGGGGATTAAACCCACTTCGATGATTGATATTTCGGACGGGCTGTCATCAGAAATTATGCATATATGCAAAAATTCAGGCGTTGGGTGTAATGTGTATGAAGATAAAATCCCGATGGATTACCAGACCAAAAAAATGGCTGAAGAACTGAACATCAATCCGCTGGTGGCGGCGCTAAACGGAGGAGAAGATTACGAATTGCTTTTCACTATCCCGCTGAGTGATTACGAAAAAGTAAAAAACGATCCGGATTTCACCATTATTGGGCACATTACTGAAGCTGCTGAAGGCACCAATCTGATTACCACCGGAGGCTCAAAAATTCCTTTGACAGCGCAGGGATGGAATCATGGTAAAATAAAGAATGCCACCTGAAAAACAGATGGCATTCTATCAAGGGAATATGTTGACGCAATTAATCCGGGAAATATCCACGAATAATTCCACGTTTTGAATCTTTAACAAACAACAGGATTTCATCTCTTTCAGGGGTGGCCGGCATTTCAGCCTCAATGATTTCAGTAGCCTGTGCCACATTTAATCCTTTTTGGTAGATGTAACGGTAAATGTCCTGGATTTCGCGGATTTTGTGGTTGTTGTAATTTCTTCTTCTCAGCCCAATAGAGTTGATTCCCACATACGACAAGGGTTCACGGCCAGCTTTGATAAATGGTGGAACATCTTTGCGAACCAGCGATCCACCCGAAATCATGGCGTGTGAGCCGATGTGGCAAAACTGATGGACAGCAACCATTCCGCTTAAAATGGCCCAGTCATCAACAATAACTTCGCCGGCCAGTTGCGACGAGTTAACCAGAATGACATTGTTCCCTACGGTACAGTCGTGAGCAATGTGTACATAAGCCATTAGTAAACAGTTGTTGCCAACAATGGTTTTCCCTTTGGCTGCTGTCCCTCGGTTGATGGTTACATACTCCCTGATGGTGGTGTTATCGCCAATTTCGACGGTTGAGTATTCACCGCGGAATTTCAAATCCTGCGGGACTGCCCCGATTACTGCGCCTGGAAATATGCGGCAGTTTTTCCCAATCCGGGTGCCGGGAAGAATGGTAACACTGGACCCGATCCGGGTTCCTTCACCAATGACCACATCCTGATCGATGGATACAAAAGGTTCGATGACCACATTATCGGCTATTTTGGCGTCAGGGTGTACGTACGCAAGTGGTTGTTTCATAATATAAATCCTGTTTTCAAATATTAATGTTTTCTGTCTGTTTTACGATTTGTGCCATGAATTCACCTTCGGCAACTATTTTATTTCCGACATAGGTTATTCCTTTCATAAGGGCAATTCCTCTGCGGATCGGCGAAATTAATGTTAATTTGAAGATCAATGTATCCCCGGGGACAACTTTTTTTCTGAATTTAACATTGTCAATGCGAATGAAATAGGTTGAAAATTTCCCTTCCTGCCGGCTTAATACCAGCAAGCCTCCGGTTTGGGCCATGGCTTCAACCAAAAGCACGCCTGGCATAACCGGTTCGTCGGGGAAATGCCCTTCGAAAAATGGTTCGTTTGCTGTTACGTTTTTTACGCCAATAACTTCGCTTTCAGTAACTGAAATAATTTTATCTACCAATAAAAAAGGATAACGGTGTGGTAAAAACTCTTTAATTTTATTCACGTCCATCACTGGAGGCAGGTTTGGATTGTAATCCGGAGCACTTTCCTGGGTGCGCTGATATACTTTTTTAAGTACTCTTGCAAATTTTGTATTCGGACCGTGGCCGGGTTTGGTTGCAATAATCCTTCCTCTGATGTGTTTTCCGCAAAGTGCCAAATCGCCAATCACATCGAGCAGTTTGTGCCGGGCGCATTCGTTATCGAAATGCAAGTCGATGTTATTGAGAATTCCTTGCGGCTTTACAGCCACATGTTCATGTTTAAACAGATCGGCCAGCCGGTCAAGTTCTTCTTGTTGCACTTCCCGGTCAATAATTACAATAGCGTTATCCAGGTCGCCGCCTTTGATCAGGTTTAATTTGAGCAACGGTTCAAGTTCGCGTAAGAAAACGAAGGTGCGGCAATTGGCAATTTCGTCTTTAAAATCCTGAATGGAGTTTAAGGTGGCAAACTGATTGTTTAACACCCACGAATTAAAAGAAATCATCAC
The DNA here is from genome assembly GCA_964533365.1 of uncultured Maribellus sp. Taxonomy (GTDB): domain Bacteria; phylum Bacteroidota; class Bacteroidia; order Bacteroidales; family Prolixibacteraceae; genus Draconibacterium. The sequence continues at coordinate 3,264 of CAZHKI010000271.1, forward strand.
ATTCAGCCGGTAATCGTCGTCGGGGAGTGCGACAATTTCGGCACCCGATTTTTCATCAAATAATTCAACTTTTTCCTTGATTTCCAGGTATTCTCGGTCGGCATTCTGTTCAATTACCCCTGCTTTTTCAATAGCATTTATAAAGTAGCGGGAGCTGCCGTCGATAATGGGCGCTTCCTCGTTGTTCACTTCAATTAAAACATTATCGAGGTCCATTCCAATTAAAGCAGCCAGGGTATGTTCAATGGTTCCAATGCGGGCACCATTTTTTTCCAGCATCGTTCCGCGCGATGTGTCAATCACATAGTCGGCATCGGCTTCGATAATGGGTTGATTTTTCAGATCGACTCGTTTGAATTTAAATCCGTGGTTTTCAGGGGCTGGGTAAAATGTCATCGTAACATTAACCCCGGTATGCAATCCTTTTCCTTCAATATGAAAGGAGTTTGCCAGTGTTTTCTGTTTTACAACCATATTGTACGACCTTTCAAAAGGCTCTATTTTGATTTTAGTAACTTAATTTCTTTTTTGAGTTGGATAACTTCGTCGCGGAGTTCCGGTAGTTTTTTAAAGATTATGGAAGCTTTGATAGCATCTTTGACTTGGAATGCGGGAGTTAACAGGAGAGTTTCACCATCTTTGACCGAGTTGGCAACTCCGGCCTGAGCGCCAAGTTGAACGTTGTCGCCAATGGTGAGGTGCCCGGCAAGACCAACCTGCCCGCCAAAACGGCAGTTACGGCCAACTTTGGTGGAACCGGCCATGCCGGTTTGAGCTGCTATTACCGTGTTTTCGCCAACTTCACAATTGTGGGCCACCTGCACCAGGTTATCAATTTTTACCCCTTTGCGGATAATCGTCGATTCCATGGTGCCACAATCGATGGTGGTATTGGCGCCAATTTCAACATCATCTTCCAGGAGTACATTCCCGATTTGAGGAATTTTTTTATATGTTCCGTCATTCTGGGGGGCAAATCCAAATCCATCAGAGCCAATCACACTTCCTGCATGGAGGATGCAACGGTTGCCAATTTTACAGTCGTCGTAGATTTTTGCTCCCGGGTAAATAATACAATCTTCGCCAATGGTAACATTTTCACCAATATAGGCTTGCGGATATATTTTGGAGTTATTTCCAATCTGCGCTTTTTTCCCGATGTATGAAAATGCACCGATATAAATATTTTCACCAAGCGTGGCTGTTTCGTCAATAAAACTTGGTGATTCAATACCTGTCTTTAGTTGTGATTTTGCCTGAAGATACAATTCGAGCAACGATGCAAAGGCCTGGTAAGCGTTATCTACTTTGATTAGGGTGGCCTTTATTTCGCTTTTTGGAACAAAACTTTTATTTACCAACACGACAGAAGCATTGGTTGTATAAATAAAATGTTCATATTTCATGTTTGAAAGAAAAGCAAGAGTGCCGGGCTTTCCTTCTTCGATTTTTGAAACGTTGTAAACTTTAACGTCCTCATTTCCCGTGATTTCCCCGTTTAGGAAAGCGGCAATGTCAGTAGCTCTAAATTCCATTCATCTGTTATTTTGGCGATGCAAATATAGTTATAACTCATAAATGTCCAATTCTTTCGGAAAACACAAAAAATATTTGCGGACAGTTTTGGTCAATGCCGACAGGTTGATGTCAGATGCTTTGCGGATATCCTTGACCTCCCCGTTTTTGAAAAGTATGTTTATATTTTCGTTGTGCCTGTTCAGTGCATGGTTGGTTATTTCACCTGAAATCAGCAAATAGCGGGCAAATTCCTGATCACAATTTATTTTTGTGAGAATTTGTTGCATTATTTTTTCTTCCAGCAATTTATTAATTGGCTTTGGAATGATGAGGGTCTTAAATAATTTGCGGCCCACAATACTTTTCGACAAATACGAGAGGACATTGTCGGGGTGCGACTGCCACTCTTTTATCGAAGACAGAATATCGCTGTCGTCGAGCAAAATGAACCATTCCAGAATGGTTTTACCGTTAATAGTGGCATTATTTTCGAAATCAAGGGAATTAAACTTGTTTTTCAGAAAAACATTAAGGGTTGGCGTGGCAAAAACCGGTTCTCCCTTTTCGGCCAGTTCGCGGGCTCTTTTTAACAGGTTAATCAATATGAACTCTGCAGCAACAACGGTTTTGTGCAAATAAACCTGCCAGTACATTAGTCGCCGGGCAATTAGAAATTTTTCAATTGAATAAATGCCTTTCACGTCAATTACCAGTTGGTCTTGCCAAACATTCAGCATTTTTATGATACGGTCAATTCCGATAACCCCTTCGGTAACGCCGGTGAAAAAACTGTCGCGGCTCAGGTAGTCCATTCGATCCATGTCTAACTGGCTTGAAACCAGTTGGTGAAGAAATTTCTTTCGGTATGTTCCGGTAAAAATTTCAATGGAAAGGTCGAGTTTTCCGTTGTACTGCCGGTTCAGTTCCTTCATCAGAAGCAACGAAATTTGTTCGTGCGAGATGGCAACCAGTGTGTTCTCGAGGACATGCGAAAACGGGGCATGACCAATATCGTGCAGTAAAATGGCCACAGTTACCGCATCGGCTTCTTCGTCGGTAATTTCAATTCCTTTCAGTCGGAGCGA
>CAZHKI010000272.1:0-5858 GCA_964533365.1 uncultured Maribellus sp.
TGTCCATGGAAAAGGATTGAAATTTGGTATCCATATTATGCGTGGTATCCCCAAAATTGCCGTTGAAAATAAGCTGCCTGTTCTGGGAACCGATGGGATAACTGCCGATCAAATCTATTCAACTGAATTGCAATGCCCCTGGCTGAAAGACAATTACACCATTGTTGCCGATAAACCCGGGGCACAGGAATATTACAACTCGATCATAAATATGTACGCCGCCTGGGGTGTCGATTTCATCAAAATCGACGATTTGTCGCGCCCTTATCACCAGGGGGAGATTGAACTGATCAGAAATGCTATCGACCACTGTGGCCGCCCGATTGTTTTAAGTACTTCGCCTGGCGCTACGCCAATTTCAGCAGCCGGTCACGTAAAAGAACACGCTAATATGTGGCGCATGGTGGATGATGTTTGGGATACCTGGCACCATTTCGACAACCTGATGAAAGTATGCGAACAGTGGTATCCGTACATTGCTCCCGGAACCTGGCCCGATTGCGATATGATCCCGCTGGGCAGGATTTCCATCCGCGGAGAGAGGGGCGAGGATCGCATGACACGACTCACGCCCGACGAACAATACTCGTTAATGACCCTCTTTACCATTTTTAAATCGCCTTTAATGTTTGGTGGCGACTTGCCCAGCAACGATGCATTTACCTTATCGCTTTTAACCAACAGGGCAGTGCTGAAAATGCACAACGAAAGTACCGGAGTAAAACAGTTGTATCAGGATGAAAATAAGGTGGCAATAACATCGGTTAATCCAAATACCGGGGAAAAATACCTGGCGCTGTTTAATTTAACCGATGGCGAAGAACCATTGAATGTGGGTATCGATTTGTCTGAAATTGGTATTTCCGAAACCTGTACCGTTACGAATATGTGGTCGGGTGAAAACCTGGGGGAATTCTCGGGCGATTTTAGCCGCGGTTTAAATGCACACGCATGTGGTTTGTTCAGTATAAAAGTTAATTAGTTGAAAATATAATCTTGAAAGTAAACAAATTTTATCATAAAATGAACAAGAGAACGGAATTCCCCGTTCCCGGGCGATTGTAACGCTTGGGGTCTGAATGAATTCAAGGCATCATACCATCAGATGTATTTGTGCAGCAGCAAAGCAACCCGATGCTAGCGTGGATAACCAATAAGACAGAATGGTAAAATATAACCAGAACTATAAGAATACCACTTTATGGAAACAAACGATTCACAGTACAGCTTTTTAACGTTCGGAGTCTACTCCTCATTTTTATTATCTGTTCTGACAATAGTAACCTTTGGGTTTGCCATGACAGCGATACCGCCATCAGGACCTTACTGTCCAGGTAATTGTATGGATTATCCCTTCCCGGATATTCTTTTATATTATCCAAGAGATTATTACTGGATGTATTTTGCTGTTTTTCAGTTGTTCGCATTTGTGGTGTTTATGGTGGCAAATCATTTTATTGCCAGTACGGCGAAAAAACTCTATACCTTCCTTGGCATCTCATTTGCCCTGATTTCAGCTACTGTTTTGTTGATTGCTTATTTTACTCAATTTTCAGTAGTGCCAATTAGTGTAATGAAAGGCGAAAAGGAAGGAATTGCCCTTATTACACAATATAACGAACACGGTTTGTTTATTGCTTTGGAAGAATTAGGATATATTACCATGTCTGTCGCACTTTTTTTTCTTGCATTTGTTTTCTCAAAAAATAGCCGTGCAGAAAGGATAATTCGCATAATTCTTATTTCGCAATTGTTGCTAACCATTTTGGCTTTCATTTTCTATTCAATTAAATTTGGTGTTGACAGGAGTTACCTGTTTGAGGTTGCCACAATTACAATAAATTGGATTGTTATTATTGTTGTTGGTATTATGACCGGATATTATTTCAGAAAAAAATTAAAATCAACACTTTAGGACAATGATAAACTTATTGTCAGATTAAATAAACGAACAACAAATGAAACAGATTTTATTACTTTTAGTGGTTTATTGTTTAATCCCATTTTTGGGAATTTCTCAAAAGAACCAATCAGTACAAAACATGAAAAAAGCATTGTTAATTATTGATATTCAGAACGATTATTTCGATAACGGAACCATGCCTCTTGCCGGTTCGGAAGAAGCAAGTAAAAATGCGAAACGGATTCTTGAAAGTTTTCGGGCAGACCGCTTGCCCATTGTGCATATACAACATATTGCATCAAGATCGTCAGCAACATTTTTTCTCCCTGATACAAAAGGAGCAGAAATTCATGACAATGTAAAACCTGCAGGTCAGGAAAAGGTAATTGTCAAGCATTATCCCAATAGTTTCAGGGAAACCGGATTGCTTGAATTTTTGAAAAGCAGGCAAATTAACGATTTGGTTGTTTGTGGCATGATGACTCATATGTGTGTTGATGCAACCGTCAGGGCAGCAAAAGATTATGGCTTTAATATCATTTTGATTGGTGATGCCTGTGCAACAAAAGACCTGGAAATAAACGGACAGACAGTAAAAGCAGAAGAGGTGCAAAAAAGCTTTTTGGCAGCATTGAATTATTTTTATTCCACCGTTGTGACCACTCAACAATATTTCGCTGAAAAATAAAGAGAATCCCGCAGTTGCCGATCTGCAGCCCGTGCCTTTTTTAGGCAAAATGAATAAAATTTCCTCTGGTTGAATGGGGGCAGATTGGAATTCGGCTCGAATTGCAGAACAGGTTGCGGGCAACAAAAAAGGCCTCTTTGCAGAGACCTTTCCTTGTATTTCTTTTTTTTGACGAACCTTTATTAGAATCGTTTTTCCTTGATGCGGGCTTTTTTACCGGTGAGGTTACGCAGGTAGAACAACCTTTTCCGGCGTACGCTACCATGTTTGTTCACTTCAATCGCATCAATAAAGGGCGAAAACAAGGGGAAAATACGTTCAACGCCAATGTTCCCCGACATTTTGCGGACGGTGAAGGTTTTGGTTGTGCCGGTTCCGCGGACCTGGATAACCACGCCACGGAAGTTCTGGATCCTTTCCTTGTTCCCTTCCACAATTTTATAGCTCACGGTAATGGTATCGCCGGCCCCAAATTTCGGGTAGTTTTTTTCTACCGCAAATTCCTGTTCTACTAATTTAATTAAATCCATTTCAGATAATTTTTAATAATGTTGGCAATGTAATCCGTCAATGCCTGACCGATAAGAGATTGCATAAAATCGGCGCAAAATTAGTAAAATTTTGCAATCAACAAACCTTTTTTATCGGGAATGTTGAATGATTTGACTGACAGAAAAAAAGAAAACCGGCTAATGGCTGTCGCCGCCAATCACTTTCAGTTTTTCGCCGGTGCTGTTTACAATAATCCGGTACCACCATTCGGGATACCCGGGGAAGAGCGGAGTGGGCGCCTGGCCGGTTTCGGTGCGGGCAAACTGTCCGTCTTTTTCCCGTTTTACATTTCCGTCGAGGTATTTTATCAACAGGTACTGGCCCAGTTGTTTCCATCGTTTGGTCATGTTGTTGGCTTCGTTTACCGAGTATTCGGTGATGAATTTACGTGCCATCTCCGGCCCTTCTGCATGGTACAACGCTTCGGCCGCTTTGTCGATAACCGGCACGTATTTTACAAATTTATCTTCCAGTTCTTTCTGAACGGGCTGAATATCTTTGATCATGTCGCTGTAGCGCAGGTAGGCGAAATTGGACACCTGGTTGAAAGCCCAGAAGGCGGAGGTTTCGCTGTACGTGAGCATGTCGCCGTTACCAACGGCAAACGATTCGGGAATTTCGGTAATGCCGCAATACATGGGAACATAACAGGTGGTGTAGGTATCGTCAACGCCAAACCACAGGATTCCGCCAATGGGATTGGGCAGCCATTTGCGGCTTTGGGTCACAAACGAGAAACCGGTTTGCTGGGTCGAGATGGCCCGTTCGTGGCAGTAGGCAACCGAATCGACCGACCAGGTCATGCTTCTCCAGCGGTAAGGCAACTGATACGGGCCGGCGCCAATGTCCTGGGTCATGTCAAGTTCCGTCCCTTCATAATGGTCGCGCATCATTTCCATCACATCCTGTACGGTCAGTTTTTTTTCGGGTTTGATCCACAACGGCAGCCGGTTGGTGGGGAAGTTGTTTTCGCCACCATGCTGAATCAGCCCTTTGGCATATGCTGCATATTTTTCCATTCCTTCGGCCACCTTGTTGAATCCGGCCCACACCCGTGCATCGCAAAAACGGGCGCCGCCAAAATCAACGGGTGCATATACATCCGAAAAGCTAAAATCGCGGTTGGCCCCGTTGAACCATCCTTTTCCGCGGGCAAATGAAATCACGTCTTTTGAATAGATGCAATTGGCCGGGTCGTTCATGGGGAAGGTGGTAATCCGTGCCTGGTTGGCGTGTCCACTGATGTACCCGTCGGGAACCCTGACGGCAACCCAGACCGCGCCTTTTTCGCCTTCGCCTTTTCCAATCATCTCCAGAATCCATACTTCATCGGGATCGGCAATGGAAAACGATTCGCCCGAACTGGCATATCCGTAATCCTCCACCAGTTTGGTCATTATTTCAATGGCTTCGCGGGCTGTTTTTGCCCGTTGCAGCGTAACGTAAATCAAACTGCCGTAATCCATAATGGCGCCGGTTTGTTTGCTAAGTTCATCCCGTCCGCCAAAAGTGGTTTCGCCAATGGCCACCTGATATTCGTTTATGTTGCCGATAACGCTGTAAGTATGGGCAGGTTGCGGTATTTTCCCAAGAAATTTACCGGTGTCCCACTCGTAAATATCGCGCATGGCGCCGGCCGGGTAATCCTGTGCCGGCTGGTAATATAATTCGCCGTACAAGGTGTGCGAGTCGGCAGCATAGGTTATCATGGTGGAGCCGTCGGCCGAGGCCCCCCGGGTGATCAGAAAGTTGGTGCAGCCATTGGAAACCTGGCGGCCTGTCAGCAGGAATACAATCAAAAGTATTCCGGTGGTCAATGTTCTTTTCATTATTATTTGTTTTTACTTTTTTTCAGAAGAAGGCAAATATAACGATTTCAAATGTTTGGTTTATGATTTTTATCGTATTGGGAAATTCTCCGGTACAAAAAGAGTTTTCAGAGACATTCCTTAATGGTTTCGGGTGTCGCTTTTATTTTGTTGTCCAGTGCCCCCGAAAAACGGACCAGCCCTTCAGAAAGCCCCATTTTTCTGAACTTCGGGCGGAACTTTGGAGAAATTACTGTACCCCGAACAATAACATAGTGAGGGGAAAATTCCCTGGTTTTTCGGGAACTGTTCCGCAGAATTTTATTGTTTTAAAGCTGCTTTTGTGAAAATATATTCAGGGATGGGCTGGTTAAACCGGATGCTGGTGATTTTAAATTCCGTTCCGTTGCCGTCTTTAAGCATATCCTTGTAAACGATGGTGGTGGGGAACCACCGGCCTTCCAGTTGAACCACGCTGCTCATGACCGACTGTTTGAGCAACTGCCCGCTTTTGGCAAAAAGTTCCTCTTTCAACGGGACCAGCCGTTCGGTATCGATCCACATCTTTCGTTTGGCGTAAGCAATGTCGTCCACTTTAGCCGTCAGTTCCAGAATCCAGGTTTTGCGGTTGTCCATTTCTTCGTTTCCAATAATGGTGGCGTTGTAAACGTCGGTGAGTTTGCGGTCGTCCATCATGTCTTCGTACGATAAATCGGAGCCCATCACCGACTGGCGGAGCATGTGTCCCGAAATCTGGATGGTACGGTCGGTTGACGGGGAGTAGATCCAAAGCTGGTTTTCGAGTTTCAGCATTTTTGTCCCCTGCTCGCGGGCCGGGGAGAGGTATTCGGTAAACGACTTTTTATCGCCCACCGAGTACGATTTTGCTGTGAGGGTCCGGCTCGCC
>CAZHKI010000273.1:0-3303 GCA_964533365.1 uncultured Maribellus sp.
GAAATTGACAAGAGGTTATTTCGGTTCCCGTAAAAATGTCTGGACGGTTGCAAAGAATACCTGGGAAAAAGGCCAGCAGTATGCTTACCGCGACAGGAAAGCGAAAAAAAGATCATTCCGTGCATTGTGGATTCAGCGTATTAACGCTGCTACACGTTTGGAAGGAATGTCGTATTCACAATTCATGGGATTGTTAAAAAAGAACGATATCGAAATGAACAGGAAAGTTTTAGCTGATTTGGCCATGAACCAACCTGAAGCGTTCAAAGCAATCGTTGACAAAGTAAAATAACAAAGCATATTATTTAAACGGTGAAATAGATAAGCCCGGGAGATTTCTTCCGGGCTTTTTAATTTTGTTGAATCAAAATTTCTATTCACCCTGATATTTTACGAGAGCGTAGGCAGCAAATGAGGCCAGCCAGTGCGCGCCGGCATATTCACCCGAATCCATTTTTTCGTAGCTGTACTGGAAATGGGTTTCCCCCAGTTCGATCATCTTCTGGTTTTTAAGCGCCTTTCCCATTTCGAACAAACACCAGGCGCGGCTGAAATTCAATCCGTCCAAATGGGCCAGTTTCCCGTCGCTGCGGTCGGAAACAACAGCAATTTCAAGATACCGGGCCGGATTTCTCTCAAATCCGGGAAGAAATTTGTTCAGCCATTTCCGGAATTCATTTCTGGGAAGTACTTTTTGCATCAGCGAAGCTTCCTGCAGGCAAGGCGAAAGAAAATCAAAGCCGCCCGGTTCCCAGGTCAGCGGGCAGCCGCAGTCGTTCAGATAGTACTGCCGTGCTTTTTCTTCGATTTTTGCTGCCAGTTTTTCATCATATTTCCGTGCATAATCGTAGGCGAACGACATGCCAAATGCAATGTTGCTGTGTTCCCCAATGCGTATGGGATAGTTCAGTTTATCAAGAAACTCAGCAAACCTTTCGGAAATCAACGCAACCAAAGGCGAGAGGTTTTCATGCAGTTCAGCCGATTCCGGAAAATCAGCATCCCGCAACGCTTCGTCAAGTTTCAAGAGCCACGCCCATCCATAGGTACGTTCAAAATCCTTGTTGTGCTCGTTGAAAAACATTTCCTTTTCCTTCGCAATGTTTTCACGGGTGATATTTTTTCTGAGTTTCTCCAGTATTTCACCGCGGTACGGGAAACCGGGGAATTCGCGCATGATGGTAACCAGGGTCCAGTGCCCGTGAACCGACGAATGCCAGTCGAAACAGCCGTAAAACGCCGGATGCAACACGCGGGGTGGGGCGAGGTAGCTGTCGTCGCCCAAAACCTGCCCCAATTTGTTAGGGTACTCTTTGTCGATGCATTCGTAGGCAAAACGGTAAAGGTATTCTGCTTTGTGTTCATCGAAAACCAGTTGCCCCTGATTTTGTGCCCAAGTGGAAATAGAAACCAGCAACAGAAAACTGATCAGTAGTAATTTCATACTATTATTTCTTTTGGTTTGAAGATAAATCAACATTTTTAATTTTTCAGAAAAAGAGTGTATTGTTTTTCTGATTACTGATTCTGTAACTTTTCATGTCGTTAATTATACTTCCCTCAATTTCCATTTACCTTTCCGGAACAGGATAAAAGCAACAACGGCCAGTAACGATTCGGCGCAAACAATGGCAATGCTGGCCCCCGTTAATCCCATATTGAAAACAACCGCCAGCAGGTATGCTGCCGGAATTTCAAAAAACCAGAAACAGAAAAGGTTGATTTTGGTTGGCGTAACCGTGTCGCCGCTTCCGTTGAATCCCTGTATCATTACCATACCTAACGCATAAAACAGAAAGCCATAGCTGATGATCCGGAGTGAAAGTTTGCCGTATTCAACAACAGCCGGGTCGGAAATAAAAAGCCGGATGAATATTTCCGGAAAAACTGAAAGGAAAATGCCGACAATCCCCATCATGGCCATATTCACATAGCCGGTAATCCAAACCGATTTTTCTGCTCTTTCGGGGCGTTTGGCTCCCAGGTTTTGCCCTACCAGTGTCGAAGCCGCGTTGCTTAGTCCCCAGGCGGGCAGCAGGGCAAACATAACAATCCGGATGGCAATGGTGTAGCCGGCCATGGCTTCAGGCCCCGAAATGGCAATAATCCGCACCAGCAATATCCAACTCGAAGTGGCAATAATGTTTTGCAAGATTCCTCCACCCGAGATTTCCAGCAGTTGAAACATCACTTTTACTTTAATTTTCAGGCTGTCGAAATACAACCGGATACGGTGATTTCCCCTGAACAGCAGATAAAACTGATAAACGACTGCAATTCCCCGGCCGATGGACGTGGCAACTGCCGCACCCATAATCCCCATCTCGGGAAATGGCCCAATTCCAAATATGAACAGGGGATCGAGAATAATATTAATAATATTGGCTGCCCATAAAACCCGCATGGAAATGGCGGCATCGCCCGAACTGCGAAAAACTGCATTGATGATAAACAGCAACATAATAACCATGTTACTGCCAAACATAACCACGGGATATAAATAACCTTCGCTTGCCATCTTTTCTGTGGCGCCCATGAGCAACAGAAATTCACGGGCAAATATCATTCCGGGAATAGCAATGCAAACCGAAATAATCGTTCCCAATATAATGGCCTGGAACGCAATTACTCCGGCTTCCTTTTTCTTTTTTTCGCCAATCCGCCGCGAAACCAGCGCCGTGGTGGCCATGCTCAGTCCCATAGCAATGGCGTAAACCACTGTCATGGCCGATTCGGTAATCCCGACAGTGGCCACAGCATCGGAACCCAGTTTTGAAACGAAAAATATATCGGCAACGGCAAACACCGATTCCATGATGGTTTCCAGCACCATGGGAACGGCCAGGATAAAAATGGCCTGTCCCAGGCTGGTTTCTGTAAAATCGCGTTCGGTGCCGCTAATTGCTTCTTTTATGTCCTGCCAGATTTCTTTATAATTCAGATTTTTTACCCAATCAAAAGACAAAGCAGGTATTTTTTTGTCCGACATTTAATTTGTGATTTTGAAAAATGTATAACTACGGTGAATAAACTCTTCGAATCTGTCTTAGCGCGACAGAAAAAATGTGACGGTAATAAAAATGAAGCGTTTCATCGTAGTAAGTTTTCGTTTTCGATATGCAAATATAGAGAATTATTGTTTTGAGCTCCAACGTTAAATTGAAGATTTTTATTCGGATGCTACTAAAATCATAATTGGTTTCGAAAATGAAACTGCTTTTTGAAGGTGCCTGAGGGGGTGGTTTTTGCTGTTGCCGGAAACTAATTTTTAGGCAGGGCATTCAGTTTTGCCAGTCCGCCCTG
>CAZHKI010000273.1:3313-3650 GCA_964533365.1 uncultured Maribellus sp.
ACGTTGTTGAAATCCACTTCCCGGCGGAAAAAATCCCTGATTATTTAAAAACAACAATTTAGAGTTTTGGCAGTGCGTCCCATTTTGCCAGTCCGCCCTGCGAGGTCTCCCGGTACTGGCTTTGCAAATCGACACCGGTTTTGTACATGGTTTCCACCACTTCGTCGAAACTTATACGGTGCCGCCCATCCGATATTAAGGCAAAAGTGTTGTGCGAAACAGCCCTTTCAGCAGCAAAGGCATTTCGTTCGATGCAGGGAATTTGTACCAGTCCGGCCACCGGATCGCAGGTTAATCCCAAATGATGTTCCAGTCCCATTTCGGCCGAATATTCAAT
>CAZHKI010000273.1:3687-5837 GCA_964533365.1 uncultured Maribellus sp.
GATGCCATGGCGCAAGCCGTGCCCACTTCTCCCTGGCATCCCACTTCGGCGCCCGAAATGGAAGCGTTGTGCTTGATCAGGTTTCCAATCAGTCCGGCCGTTGCCAGCGCTCTGACAATCGATTTGATGTCCGATTTGTAAACTTTCCGGAAATATTCAATCACGGAAGGAACAACACCGCTGGCCCCGCAGGTTGGGGCAGCCACAATTTTCCCTCCCGATGCATTTTCTTCTGAAACCGCCATGGCATAGGCAAACAACTGGGAACGCCTTTTAAACGGCGTGGCAAAGTTTTGCCCTTTCAGATAAAACGACTGTGCTTTTCGCGGCAATTTGAGGATTCCGGGCAACACGCCGTCGCGATCAAGGCCTCTTTTGATGCTTTCCTGCATCACATTCCAGACTTCTTCCAGAAATACCCAGATGTCGTGCCCTTCGTATTCTTCCACGTATTCCCAGTATTGCTTACCGTTTTGGTTGCACCAGTTCATAATCTCCTGCAGCTTTTTATGCGGATAAACCAACGCAGTTTCGGTTTCGGTGAAATCGTCGGTAATGGCCCCACCTCCAATACTGTATGCGGTCCATTCGTCGATAATGGCATTATTACTGTCGAAAGCAGTGATTTTTAAAGCATTGGGGTGTTTCGGAAGGAAAATCTCGGGCTTCCACTCGATATCAAACTGGTGGCTTTTGAATGTTTCTTTGATGGCAATATCTGTTAAATGCCCCATTCCGGTTGCAGCCAGGCTGCCGTACAAAATGACATGAAAACGTTGTGCCCCGCTGTTCTTTTTCAGAAAAATTTCAGCCGCTTTTTTCGGCCCCATGGTGTGGCTGCTCGACGGCCCGTGCCCGATTTTATAGATTTCCCTTATCGATTCCATCTGTAATCATATTTCAGACAAATGAAGAACTCTGAAATGAAAAAAACAATGATTGTGATGATATAATTCTGATAAAGAAGAAATTTAAAACTTTTGCTGATTAAAAGATCAGTTTCCAGCCTTATTTGTATTTTTATCGGAAAAGAAAAAGTATAACATTTATGAAGAAATTAAGCCTGTTTTTACTGGTTGTAATCCTGGCAGCCTGTACGCCAACCCAAAAGAAAAGCATCGAAATGCCTTACCAAAATTCCGATTTTGAAAGTGTGATCAATGGAAAAACCACACGGTTGTTCACCATGGAAAATGCCCAGGGAATGAAAGTTATGCTAACCAATTACGGGGCAAAACTAGTTTCGGTTTATGCCCCCGGCAGGGATGGTCGTTTTGCCGATGTGCTGCTGGGATTTAAATCCATTGCCGATTATGAGCAATACGGCGCCAGTCACGGGGCGGTGGTCGGGCCGTTTGCCAACCGTATTGCCGGTGCCAGCTTTACCATCGACGATGAAACCTATCATTTTGCTGTGAATAACGGCGAAGCCTGTATTCATTCGGGCCCCGACAGTTGGTACCGTCAAGTGTGGGACTATGAAAAAAACGGAAATATTACCACGTTCAGCCTCGAAAGCCCCGATGGTGAATTCGGGTTCCCGGGCAATAAAAAAGTTTGGGTTACCTACACCCTGACTGACGACAATGAACTGAAAATCGACTACCGGGTAACCACCGATAAAGCCTGCCATTTTAACCTTACCAACCACAGCTATTTTAATCTGAGGGGCGAGGGGAATGGCGATATCCTTGACCACATCATCGTAATTAATGCCGAGCAGTCAACGCCGGTTGTTGATGCCAGCATGATTCCCACCGGAGAGATTGCTGATATTCGCGGAACGGAACTTGATTTTACAACGCCGCACCGGATTGGCGATCGGATTGACGCTCCAAACCAGCAACTGATGTATGGCTCGGGATACGATTTCAATTATGTGATTAACAAAAAAGAAGGCGAACTGGCATTTGCCGCCAGCGCGTATGAACCTGAAAGCGGACGTTATATGGAAGTATTCACCACCGAGCCCGGTGTTCAGTTTTACAGCGGCAACCATCTGAAAGGAAACGAAACCGGGAAAAGCGGTGTGGCTTATAGCAAACGTTCGGGATTTTGCCTCGAAACCCAGCATTTCCCCAACAGCCCCAACCAGCCCAATTTCCCTTCCACGTTACTGTTGCCGGGCGAAGAACTAAACTCAACAACCA
>CAZHKI010000274.1:0-5812 GCA_964533365.1 uncultured Maribellus sp.
CCGGCTTGAGGAGAAATCGTGGATGACCGATGAAACCGTCAGTACCGGGAGTTGGTGCTACACCGAAGACTTGCAGATTAAACCCACTGCCGACATCCTCCACGTTTTAATCGATATTGTCAGTAAAAACGGAGTACTACTGTTGAATATTTCTCCAAAAGCTGACGGTACAATTCCCGGTGATCAGAAAAATTTGTTGCTTACCATGGGGGAGTGGCTTAACAAATTTGGCGAGTCAATTTTCGAAACCCGTCCATGGTACACATTCGGCGAAGGCCCAACCAAAGAGCCCGAAGGTAATTTCAGTAACCACCGTGAATTTCTGAAAATTAAATACTCAGCAAAAGATATTCGATACACGACCAGGAAAAATGTAGTTTATGCAACCATCCTCGGCTGGCCTGGTAATCGTACCCGTGTTTTATTCGAATCATTTGGCAAAGAAAACTGGAACAATGCAAAGAAAATTTTAAACGTTTCGTTGCTGGGCTGTAATGAAAAAATTCAGTTTGATTTGACTGAAAAAGGATTACAGGTTACAACTCCGGATCAGGCTCCCGATAAAATGGCCGTGGTTTTTAAAATTGAACTGGCTGATTAATTTCATAAAAACATCTTTTACAGTCTGGGATTCGGTGAAAAGAGTTTCTGAAATTAATGAATTTTGATATAATGGACAATAACAGCTGGTAAAATCTTCTGAAAGTCCATTGGTATCAATAATTAGGAAGAAGTTAATTGAAACGCATTTCAATTAACTTCTTTTGTTTAAAAAAAATGCCATAGTGGGCGCGTAATAGTATGGATGTTATTCGCTGGGATTTTTTTATTTGGAAAGCAGCCTCGTTTTTGTTCAATGGTGGCTTTCGCCTATTTTTTATTTTTCACCCAATTTTCCAACCACTGATCCTGTTCCCACAGCATGTGTAAAATAGATTCACGGGCG
Organism: uncultured Maribellus sp.; assembly: GCA_964533365.1. GTDB lineage: Bacteria > Bacteroidota > Bacteroidia > Bacteroidales > Prolixibacteraceae > Draconibacterium. The sequence continues at coordinate 947 of CAZHKI010000274.1, forward strand.
GCGTAACCATGGCTTTCCCTGGGTAGAAATACCAGCCTGACCCGGGCGCCCATTCCTTTCAACGCGTTAAAATATCGTTCGCTTTGCAGCGGAAATGTTCCCGAATTGTTGTCGGCTTCACCGTGGATGAGCAGCAGCGGGGTTTTCATTTTATCGGCATGCATAAACGGCGACATGGTGTTGTAAACATTGGGCGCTTCCCAGTAGGTCCGCTCTTCACTCTGGAACCCAAACGGGGTTAGTGTCCGGTTGTAGGCGCCGCTTCTGGCAATTCCGGCGGCAAACAGGCTGGAGTGGGAGAGCAGATTGGCGGTCATAAATGCGCCGTAGGAGTGACCGCCAACGGCAACACGGTTCCGGTCAATGTAGCCGAGTTTGTCCACCGCGTCGATGGCAGCGCTGGCATTGGCCACTAATTGTTCTACAAACGTATCGTTGGGTTCCTCGTCGCCTTCGCCAACAATCGGGAAAGCGGCATTGTCGAGAATGGCATAACCACGGGTTACCCAAAAAATGGCCGATCCGTAATTGGGGGCAATAAAGGTGTGGGGCGAACTGGTAACCTGCCCAGCGCTTGACGCATCTTTAAATTCCTGGGGATAAGCCCACATCACCATCGGCAGTTTTTCTTTTTTCTGAAAATCGTAGCCGGCAGGTAAATACAGCGTTCCCGAAAGTTCAATTCCGTCGCTGCGCCGGTAGGTTATCAGTTCTTTGTGTACCTGCTGCAGGCTTTGATATGGATTTTCGAAAAAGGTAATTTGCTGTGGCGCCACTCTTTTTATCGTATTCCGGATGAAATAGTTGGGAAATACATTGGCGGCTTCAACGCGGGTAAGCAGGAGCCCTTTTTTCGGATCGAGTACTTTCACAATATTTTCAAAGGTTTCTTTTCCGTCAGCACGCCAGAGCTCGGTGGTGGTCCTGGTTTTCAGGCTGAAGGTTCTGAAAAATGGACGTGGCCCTTCGGGTGAGTGCCCTGTTCCGGTCAGGTACAGGTTGTTCTTATCGATTACCAGCGTGTTTTCGCCCCACTCGTTTTTCCCGGTTACAAACGAACCCGGGTTGGCGTAGTTATCCTGGTAATTCCGGTCGAACAGAATTTCAGGTTTTATCCCGGAATCCGAAGGATTAAAAAGGTAGGTTTTCGAATTTCGGGTGTTCCACCACTGATCGCTGGCAATGGCAATCTGGTCGTTTCCCCACACGATACCGGCAAACCGCTGGATGGTTTTCAACATCAGCCGGGGCTGCCCGTTGAATGGTGCTTCCAGTTCGTAAACGGCGTCGCGGAAATCGGCTTCATTGGCCGGGTCGCCTTCGTCGAGGGCTTCCACGTAATAAATGGCCGCCGGTTTATCGGCACGCCAGTTGACACCCCGCATTCCCTTTTGAGTAGCCATGAAACCCTGGGGCATGTCTTCACGCAGCGGGATTTCAAGTAACTTTTTTACTTCATTTCCTGCCCGATCGTAAATAATTGTTTTCGAAGGAAAACGTTCCCAGGGTACGATGTATGAAAAGGGTTTCTGAATGGTGGTTACCAAAACATATTCGCCGTCGGGCGAGAAATTGAACCGGGTGTACATGTCAGTTTCTTTCCACTGCGTTTGATTCCCGTTGATGTCGATTTTGCAGATTTGTGAACGGACCAGTTGTTCGAAATTGAATTCGTCGGCTTTGTCCTGCAGTAAATCCTGGTAGGTGCGGTTTTGCGCTTTTATCCCTTCGCTCACCGAAACACGCGGCCCGGTGGGGATGGCTTCGGTTTTGTTGATGAGTGGTTTTTTATCATCGGGAAGAATTTTGACCAGCAGGTTTTGATTATCGGTAAACCAGTAAAATGACCTTCCAATATTGTCGTTAAGAATTGCCCCGGTAATTTTTTTTGCCGATGCTGCCGGAATATCAAGCATCCAGAGTTCGACCCCGCTATCGGTGGTGTTGGTAAAAGCCATTTTGGTCTGGTCGGGCGAATACGAAAAACCGGCCATCCGGGGTTCGGCTGGTAAACCCGAAACTTCGGCTGGTTTGGTTTCGCCCACTTTCATCAGTGCAATGTGGTTGTAATACGTGGCGCGGCTGGCCGTATTGGTCACGGGGTTGATCCGTAATCCGGCTAATCGCAGCTCGGGTTCCGACAGTTCGGCAATATTCGAATATTTATTCCGGTAAAGGAGGATCATGGTTTCATTTTTATCGTCGATGACCACCGACGGCGTTTGAGGGGCATCAACCAGTTCGAGAATTTCCTGCGGCGGTTTTTGATAAACCATATCAACCTGGGCTTTTGCCATTGTGGTAAATCCGCTAATTATTGCAATGCAAACTATCAGTTTTTTCATTTTGAAAATTTATTTTTTTGAAGGATATCAAATTTTTGTTAGTCGAAACAAATAAAAAACAAAATCGGATATAAATGGTTGATAAAATTACAGGATTTGGAATCTTTTATGAAATAGCATCTTCCGGTAAGGTGTATTTCTTCGTCAAACATTAAACAACCATTCATCATTTCCAGTATCTTTGCTTGCAATATGTAAAAAATATGTCAGAAAAACCATTCATTTTAGTTACCAACGACGACGGGATTCACGCCAAAGGCCTGCGCGAACTGGTGGAGGTGATGCACTTTTTTGGCGATGTGGCCGTCATTTCGTCCGAAGTGTCCATGTCGGGAAAGTCGTGCGCCATTACGGTCGATCAGCCGTTGCGGGCCACCGAAATTGAAAAAATTCTGGGAGTCCCTACTTATAAAAGTACCGGAACGCCGGTTGACAGTGTGAAATTAAGTTTCAACAGCCTGTTTGAACGGACACCCGACTTCGTGGTGTCGGGCATCAACCACGGCGCCAATTCAGGAATCAGCGTCATTTACAGCGGGACCATGGGCGCTGCCATTGAAGGAAGTTTGCACGGCGTTCCTTCCATCGGTTTCTCGCTCGACGATTACAGCGCTGATGCCGATTTCTCGAAAGCCAAAATTGTTGTGGCCAAAATCTTTCAGAGTGTGATGGAGAACGGGTTGCCGCCATTTACCTGTCTGAACGTGAATATTCCTCAGGGAAAGCCCAAAGGGATAAAAGTATGCAAGCAAACCCATGGAAAATGGGTGGAGGAATTTGAAAAGCGCACCGATCCCCACGGCCGCGAATACCACTGGATGTCGGGGTATTTCCGGAATTTCGAGGGAGAATCCACCGAAACCGATATTTATGCCCTCGAGAATCAATATGTAGCCATTGTTCCAGTAACAGTTGACATGACCTGTTACAAAACGCTGAAAGAACTTCAAAACTGGAAATTTTAATGCAACGGCCCAAACAGAATACTTTCGATAAAACCGGAATCGGCCTGGCGGCTGGTTTTTTGCTGCCGGTTGTTTTGTTTTTTACGGTATACTGGTTTGGCGAAAATGAAATTTCATTTGCCAGTTTTATCCAGAACATGTGGCATATTCACGCGCTGGTTAAGCTGGGGAGTTTGTGCGTTTTTGCCAATCTATTGGTTTTCTGGTTGTTCATTCGTTTGAAATACGACCGCGCTGCCCGGGGCGTTCTGGGAGCCACGCTGGCTTATGCCCTGGTTATTTTAATTTCGAAAGCTTTTTAATTTTAAAGGATATGGTTATTTTGCAGGTTGACAACCTTGCAGAAAAAAGGTGAACATGAAGTACTATCTGATAGCAGGCGAAGCTTCGGGCGATTTACACGGTTCGAACCTCATGAAGGAGTTGAAAGCTGCAGATCCGGAGGCAGATTTTCGTTTTTTTGGCGGCGATTTAATGCAGGCCGTTGGCGGTAAACTGGTAAAACATTACCGCGAAATGGCTTTCATGGGTTTTGTCAACGTACTAATGAACCTGAAAACCATCAACCGGAACATGGAAATCTGTAAAGACGATTTGCTCCGGTTTCAGCCCGATGTTCTTATTTTGATTGATTACCCCGGGTTTAACCTGCAGATGGCCAGGTTTGCCAAACAAAATAACTGGAAAGTTTTTTATTACATCTCACCCAAAATCTGGGCGTGGAAAGAGTACCGGGTGAAAAAAATAAAAGCGTATGTCGATGAGATGTTTACCATCTTTCCGTTCGAAACCGGATTTTACCAAAAACATGGTTTCGAAGTACATTACGTAGGAAACCCGCTGTTGGATTCCATTGCCGAATTCAGAAAAAAAGCCCTGACAAAAGCTGCTTTTCTTGAAAGAAACCAGTTGGACGATCGGCCAGTGGTGGCGTTGCTGGCGGGGAGCCGGGTACAGGAAATCAAACGGACGTTGCCCCTGATGGTGAAAGTTGCCGCTTTTTTCCCGCAGTTTCAGTTTGTGGTGGCCGGTGTAAACAGCATCGACAAAGGTTTGTACCGGCAATACCTGGAATGTTCTTCCATTCCGCTAATTTTCAACCAGACCTACGATTTGCTGAACCATGCCCACACGGCGCTGGTGGCCTCGGGTACAGCAGCACTCGAAACGGCTCTGTTTAACGTTCCGCAAACTGTGGTTTACAAGGTAGAAGGTGGTTGGCCGATGGATTTTGTCATGCGCAATTTTGTGATTAAAACCATTGGCGTTTCATTGCCTAACATCGTGATGAACGAAGAAATTGTGGTGGAACTCATTCAGAAAAAAATGACGTTGAAAAATGTAAAGGCCGAAATGCAGAAACTGCTTTTTGACGATAATTACAGGCAACTAATGAGGGAAAACTACCGGCGTTTAAGCGAACACATGGGAGGACCGGGCTGTTCGCAGCGGGCAGCCCAAAAAATGGTGGAAATACTAAACCAGTAATAAAGCAGGAATGCAGTTGCGTGCAGAACCGGTATATATCATAGTTTTTGGGAACATTCGCTTGGTTC
>CAZHKI010000275.1:0-5811 GCA_964533365.1 uncultured Maribellus sp.
TCGCCACCGCCTCGTCGCGCAGTTCGCCGGCGGGCAGCGGCGTTTGTTTGTTGAACAGCGGCACGATAAGGCTGGAGTAAAACATGGCCATGAAAACCGAAAATACTGAAACCACTATCCACGCATAAATCCAAAACATCTCCTGTGTTTTTTGGTAGATGAGGATGATAAAGGCAAGCAGTCCGCCGCCGATAATTCCACCTACCATCCAGCCCTTTATGATGTCGGAAATAAAGGTTTTGGGCGTGGTTTTGTTGAACCCGTATTTTTCCTCGATTTTAAAGGTGTCGTATGCTGAAAAAGGAATTTCCAGCACATTGGACACGAACATAATCAGCCCGAAAAAAATGAGCGCGGCCACAATGGCGTTAGCAGTCATTCCCCACGCCAGGTTATCGACAAAGGCAAATCCGTAAAACAGAAACATCGCCAGGGTGACGGCAACGCTGAAACTGTCAGAAATAAGACCGAAACGCTGGTTTTCGCGCTGGTAGGCCTGTTGTGTTCGATATTTTTCCTCATCATAAATTCCTTTCAGTTCTTCGGGCAAAACCTCGCTCATGGTGGTGGTGTTCAGGTAGCTGAGGTATTTTTCGAAAAGGAAATCAACAACGATGATCCCAATAATTATCCAGAAAAGTATTTCGTGCATTTTTGTTTTTTTTCAATAAAGGAACAAAGATAAGAAACAGGAGTTTAAAACAGTTGGACCCGTTTCTGGTTGAACCGTGAAATGGATTCAATCAGCCGTATTTCAAATGTTTAATTTTTTTCAGCGTCACAAAGTGGCAAAAAACTCCTCCAGGATTTGCCGGTGGTCGAACGCCATATCGGGCAAATTGTTCAGCGGAAACCAGCCGGCACAGTCGGCATCGTCCTCGCCTTTTACCGGTTGTTTTTCTTCGGGTTGAGCTGAAAAAACCACTGAAATGGTCCTGCCCCGCGGGTCGCGATCGACAGCGTCGTAGGCTTTAAACTGTTTCATTTTTTCAACCACCAGGCCGGTTTCTTCAAGCAATTCACGTTTGCAGGCGGTTTCCAGGATTTCGTCCATATCGACAAAACCGCCGGGCAACGCCCACCGGTTTTTAAACGGTTCGTTGCCACGCCGGATGAGCAAAACCTGAATTTCGTTTTCTTCCTTTACGTAAACCAGCGCATCGACTGTTAGCGCCGGACGTGGATATTTATAGGTGTACATCATATTTTGGATTTAGCAAAGAGCATGGAGTAAGGGAGTGCTGGTTATTGTTGGTGTTCATTTTAAAAAGGTTATAACAAGCAGATACTGTTTTAGTCTTTTCTTCCAGTGCGCCAGTGTTTTACAATTAGCCAGACCACAAAAACAAAAATGATGAGGTAGATAAGCAGTTTAACCCTTTCCATTTTGCCCAATGATTTTTTTCATTACACGCATTTTATGGGTATAACGTTTCGTATCGACGTTAAAAATTCCATACTGATCGACATTGTCGATGCGGACTTTCCCGGAGGCATGGATAATTTTATTGCGTTTCCAGATGATGCCAACGTGGACAATGTTTCCTTCGTCGTTGTCGAAAAAAGCCAGGTCGCCGGGTTCGGCCTCGTCAACAAAACTGAGCGCCCGGCCAATTTTTACCTGTTCGGCAGCATCACGCGGGATTTTGATACCAATCATTTTATAAATAATCTGGGTGAACCCGCTGCAATCGATCCCGAACGGCGAGCGTCCTCCCCACAAATAGGGCGCGTTAAAATATTTCAGCGCCTGTTTAATGGCCACGGTCCGCGGGTCTTTCACTTCTCCGTAGAAAACTTCGCCGGGGAAGTGAAATTTTTCCCGGTCAACCGAAAATTCTTTTCGGTAAGGGCGCCAAACCGGCAGGGTACTGCCGGCCACCAGCATCAGGTTTTGCTCGTCGGTTACCGGCACAATGCTGAAGATTTCGGAACTAACCGCGTTGGGTTTGTTTTCCAGCCGGTTCCATACCCGCGCATTCACCGGAGTTATCATTTTGGTGTCCACCCAGCCTTCGTATCCGTCGAAAGCCAGTTTTACATGGCTCCACCCAACCATTTGTTCCCTTACTTCGAAGTGTTCGCCATACAAAACCTGTGTTACCATTTCGCTTCGCTCAGAAGGCTCTTTTCTGACGGGAATAATACTGAGACTGGAAATGCCGTAGTTCATTCAAATAATTTCTTAATTTTATTTTGTGAAACAAACCAGGGAATGTTTCACCTGAATGTCCACAAAACTATAAAAAAATTGTTGTATGATAAATGGTTGAAACAGCAATTGCTTTTTTTCTGTTATCCTGAAATGAATGTAGTTTTGGGGAATATTTGAAACGAATTGCATAAATGTACCGGTTATGAAGAAAATTTTTGAAAAACTGAAAAGTTACACGCTGATATTTTACTGGATCATTGTTTTTTTAGCGACTACCATGTTGCTTTATTTGATCCTGCCCGGCGAGGTGAAATTCAGGTACGAGTACCAGAAGGGATTTCCATGGAAACATGAGACCCTGGTGGCGCCATTCGATTTTGCCATTCTAAAATCGGAACGTGAACTCGAAGACGAAAAAGCAGAACAGGCTAAAATCGTCGTTCCCTATTTTAACTATGATACAACCATCGTTTCCGGAAAAATCAGAAAACTGGAAACCGATTTGGGCATTTCGACCGCTTATAACAATCCGGCAAAAACAGATGTTATTAATCAGTTAAAAGCCATCCTGACAGAGATATACAGCAGAGGAATACTGCTGCGTTCACCCGATATGTACCCTGAAATGGAAGGCAAAGCGGAAATTTGGAAAAAAACAGGGACATTGGTGGCCAAATCCGCAGTTGAACTTATTTATTCCGAGAAAACAGCTTACCATGTACTGAATGAAACTCTGGGTTCCATGAAAAGGAAACACCCGGAATTGCAGAAATGGCTGGCGGGTATTTCTGCCGAAAACTATATTTCATCAAATTTGCAGTTTGATGAAATAACCACCCGTAAAGCCCTGGACGAAGCGATGCGGAATATTTCTGCCACCCGCGGAATGGTGCGGATGGGTGACCGGGTTATCCTGCAGGGCGAAATGGTTAACAGCGAAAAATTTCAGGTGTTGGAATCGCTGAAAGAAAGCTATGAAAAAACGGGGGGGGCAGGTATCAGCCGTTTTATTGTTACCGGCGGGAAAATCATTTTAATCCTGTTTTTATCCGGGCTGGTTTTTACATTCCTCTATTCGTACCGTCGTGATACATTGTACCAGTTCCCAAAATTATTATTTCTGATGATGTTTATGGTGGCCATGGTTTTTATTACCGGATTGATCGGCTCCATTCCCAATCTTAATATTTACCTGGTACCGCTGGCTATTTTCCCGATTGTGGTGCGCACATTTTTCGATTCGCGCACGGCAACTTTTTTGCTTATCATCATTACCTTGCTGGTAGGATTTTACGCACCCAACAGTTACGAGTTTATTCTGCTGCAGTTTACGGCCGGAGTGGTTGCTGTTTTCAGCCTGAATAAAATGCACCGCCGCAAACACCTTGTTATTGCCTCCATCTGGGTATTTTTAACCTATACTGTGGTTTTTTCAGCGCTGAATTTTATTCACGAAGGTTCGCTCCTTTCCTATGATTATACCATGCTGAAATGGTTCGCGCTGAGTAGTTTACTTATCCTGCTGGTTTACCCGCTCATTTTTATTTTTGAAAAAGTATTCGGGTTTGTTTCTGATGTAACCTTAATCGAGTTGTCGGATACCAACCAGCCACTATTGCGAAAGCTGGCCGAAGAAGCGCCTGGCACATTCCAGCATTCGATGCAGATTGCCAACCTGGCCGAGGAAGTTATTCTGCGGATTGGCGGGAACCCTTTCCTGGTCCGGGCTGGTGCCCTGTACCACGATATCGGAAAAGTGGTGAAACCCAATTTTTTTATTGAAAACCAGGAGATGGGAATGAACCCGCACGACAACATGAATTATTTTAAAAGTGCCGAAGTGATCATCGACCATGTGAGAAACGGGGTTAAAATGGCTAAAAAGCACAAGCTCCCCGAGTCGCTGGTTGAATTTATTGCCACCCACCACGGAACCACCAAGGCGAAATATTTCTTTCTGAAACACCAGCAGGAAAATCCCGGTGAAATCATCGACGAAAATTCGTTTGCCTATCCCGGCCCGCTGCCCAAATCGAAAGAAGCCTCAGTGGTGATGCTCATCGACGGAATTGAAGCGGCCTCGCGCAGCCTGAAGGAAAAGACCATGGAGTCGCTCCGCGAACTGATTACCACGATGATTGACCAGAAAATGAACGACAAACAACTCGACCAATCGAACCTCACTTTCAGCGATATTAAAATCATTAAAGAAACATTGCTGAAAAAACTGGTCAACATTTATCACATTCGTATCGAATATCCGAAAGAAGAAAAATAAATAAAAAAAAACAGTTTTAAGAAAAAGAAATACAGAAAGCCGATGAAAACATGGAACAAATGGATATTCCTGCTGGTGATTTTCGCAGGAATAATGGGGGGATGCAAAGAGGAACAGATTGAAGAAGTAATAGAAGAAGCGCCCGAGGTAACACAGAAAGTTAATGAGTTCATTGAAGTGGTAATGAAGCGTGATTACCTCTGGTACAAAGAAATGCCCGAAATTGATACCCGCTATGAATTCGATTCCAAAGAATATTTCAAGAAATTACTCAACTCTGAAGATAAATGGTCCGTTATTACTTCCAACGCTCAGGAATCAAGTGATAGTTCGCATGGCATTGAAAAATCGTTTGGTTATTCGCTGGTAAGGGGAAAGTTTACCAATACTGATAATTATTTTGCCATCGTTGAATATGTTTATCCTGGCAGCCCGGCCGATGTAGCAGGGTTGACACGCGGCGATTTTATCATTAAAATTGACGGGCAACCCATTTCTGATACGAATTATCAGCAATTATGGAATGCCGATAATCTGAATATTACCACCGGTATCTATTCTACTGCCGGTATTTCACCGGGAAATACAATCTCAATGACTTCCCGGGAACTGGAACTTGATCCGGTATTGATTTACAAAACCATAGAAACGGAAGGACATATCATTGGGTATCTTTTTTATGCCCAGTTTATTCCCGATTTTAACAGCAGTTTACAACAGGCATTTCAGTTTTTCAAAGATAAAAACATTACCGATCTGGTGGTTGATTTGCGATATAATCCGGGGGGCTATATCAGTGCTGCCCAGTTTTTATGCAGTTCTATTGCCCCGTTAAGTGTTTCTTCCGGCACCACGCTGATCACCCTTCAGTTTAGCGATAAATATACACCTGTTAAATGGCCTTTCTTGTCCCAAAGTCAGGCGCTTCAGCCGGTAAAGCTGGGACTGAACAAAGTTTATTTTCTTACAGGACAGGGGTCAGCATCGGCTTCAGAACTTACCATTACCGGATTGGATCCCTATATGGATGTGGTCATTGTTGGCGATACCACCTATGGGAAATATACTGCATCGCTGTTTTATACCCCCGACTCGGTTTATACCGATAAAAATTATACCAAAGAAATCGCGAACTGGGGAATCCAGCCGATTATTGCCCGATATGCCAATGCAAACGGGGTGACCGATTTTAAGAACGGGTTCGCCCCCGATTTTTATGTCAACGAATATTCAGCGGAGAATATGCCCTTTTTGCCCTTGGGCGAACCCAACGAACCCCTTTTGAAAGAAGCCATTGCCGATATTACCGGAATTCCCGTGTTAGCCACCAAAAAGGCTGCTACGCATTTCCCTTTTGCCATTGTTGACCGAGGGTTTT
>CAZHKI010000276.1:0-5776 GCA_964533365.1 uncultured Maribellus sp.
GTGTGGGAAAGATGGGACGGTATTAAGCCTGACAGTACATTTCAGGAGCCATGGATGAATTCATTCAACCACACTGCTTTTGGTGCTGTAGGGCACTGGATTTACCAGCATATTGGAGGCATTCAGAATGCACCTGAGAGTGCGGGATACAAACACATTATTTTTAATCCCATTATTTCATCGAGGATAAACGAAGCGCAAAGTTCATTTGAATCGGGTTATGGTACAATTTCTTCGCATTGGAAAATCGAAGGAAATAAGTACACCCATTCTGTAACTGTTCCGCCCAACACTTTCGCAGATGTTTATTTGCCCAACACGACAGACGGTATCATTTATGAAGGCTCCAGGCCGATAGACGGGAATAAACTGATTACAAGAGTTGGGGAAAAAGACGGCAAAACAGTGTTGAGAGTTGGCTCCGGAGAGTATTTCTTTACTTCATCTGTTGTATTGCCGGATTCAAAAAAATAAAAAAATAAAAATCAATATGAACTTAGGTGAAATCTTAAAAACAATAGTCTTATTTATATTTCTGATTTCTTCATTTTCAGTTTTGGGCATTGAAAATGACACGCTCTTTATCTATGTCTCACCGAATGGCAACGACCATAATCAGGGAACGATAAATGCCCCGGTTCAGACTTTTGAAAAAAGTATAAAAATGGTATCCCGTGCACGAACTGAATCGCCGGGCAGTCCGGTCGTGGTTTATTTTCGTGAAGGGAAATATGCCGTAAAAGAGACAATTGTAATTCCTTCATCCTGCAGCGGAACTGAAAATGCACCTGTCATTTTCAAATCTTATCAAAATGAAGAGCCAGTATTTACAGGAGGGATTAGAGTGACTCAATGGGAAAAAGTGCACGACAAAGGTATCAGGAAGATTGTTGCGAAAGAGGCATACCTGCATATCTATGTTACAGATTTAAAAGAAAATGGAATTACCAATTTTGGTGATATCATAAAAGAATATAAGCGTCCCGACCTGTATTTCAATAATGTTGTTCAAACGATTGCCCGTTGGCCAAATAAAGGTTTTGCAAAAAGTGGGGAAGCAGTCGGAAAGACTGCAATACCTCCCAGATGGAACGGAGCATCCGGCACTGCTGAAGGCATTTTTAAATATACCGACAAACGAATTGACAAGTGGAAGCAAGAAAAAGATCCCCGGTTATTTGGATATTGGTTTTGGGATTGGGCTAACGGATATTCAAAAATTGAAAAAATAGATGTTGATTCCAGTACAATTTATTTACCGAAACCATATTGCCGCTTTGGGTATAAACATGGATTCAGTTTTTACGGGACCAACCTTTTATGTGAACTGGACACTATCGGAGAATACTTCATCGACAGGGAACTTGGTCGATTATACTGGTATGCTCCTGAAAATGTGAATCCAAACAGTAAAGAAAATGAGCTTATCTACTCAGATCTCATTTCCAAATTTATGCTTTCCGTCAACGATTGTGAATATGTCAGTGTGGATGGGCTGACTTTTTATGAAACCCGGGGCAATTGCATCGCAGTAAACAATGGTAGAAATTGTGTGATTGAAAATTGTCGGTTGGAAAGGATTAGCGGTAACGGTATAATGGTCTCAGATGGCAAAAATCACACCGTAAAAGGTAATTTTTTACAGCAACTCGGAAGGGGCGGTATTTATTGTGACGGTGGCGAACGAAAAACGCTGACTCCGGCCAATCACCGCGTCGAAGAAAATATCATTAATAATTTTTCAATTTTTCTACGAACTTATAGTGGGGCAATTAATCTGACTGGCTGTGGAATTCTTGCCACTCACAACCAGATTTCCTGTGCCCCGTCATCAGCTTTTGGTGTTGACGGGAATGATCTCATTTATGAATACAATTGGGTTGAAAATGTTGTTCAGGAATCCGATGACCAGGGAGCTGTTGATGTGTATTACGATATGTCCTTTCGGGGAAATGTTTTCAGATACAACCGATGGGCAAAAATTCAGAGTGGCACCCATTGCGGAACAGCGGCAATTCGTCTTGATGATATGATTAGCGGATTCAAAATTTATGGGAATATTTTTGACCGGTGCGGAAATAAAATGTTTGGAGCAGTTCAGATTCATGCTGGTAACGAGAATTTGATAGAAGATAATCTTTTTTATCATTGTCCCCATGCTCTTTCTCTTACTCCTTCAGAAGAAGGCGAATGGATGAAAAATTACAACTCTGTGGATATGAAAAAAGCCATTTTTGCGAAAGTGGATGTGACTTCCAAGCTATATCAGGAAAAATATCCGGAATTGAAACGTCTTGGTGAAGATATCGATTTGAATGTTTTCAGAAACAACCTTTTGGTTGATACACCCCTCAAAGTGATTAGCACCGCTGCCATAAAACTGCTTGGCTCGAATAATACGCAAGTAGATTCAGGTGGAAAATCACTTGGATATTTCTGTTCTCCGGATATTCTCCATTCATACAATATCCAAAGAATTCCAATTCGTGAAATGGGATGTTCTCATAATCGGTGGGCTAATAAATGCAGCTATAAAATTGGCCAGTAGTAAATGTGGATTTAATGCTTTTTTCTCAATAAGATAATTGATAGAGCAAGAGATGATTATGATACCAGAATGGATTTTATTTCGATTAAAAATTATAATCTGTTAAAATGTTTTTTATGAGCTTAATTCAAAAGAATGCTATGTTAGGAAGTGTTTGTTCCTCCGCGATAAAAAGCGTCGGTGTTTTCTATGCCGGATTGAGTTACTTGATTAGGAGAACTAACAGGAGTAAAAATTTGGTTACTTATTTTGCCGCAATAGTCTTCTTGTTTACTGTATCATGTGGTAAAAAATTACCTCAAATGGTGTCTCCGGGTGAGATGAAAATAAAATCGGAATGGATTAAGTCTAATTTGCAAAAAAAGAATGGGAGTCTTCCATTTACTTTTTTGTACGATGGGAAATCTTCTTCCGAATTTTTGCAAAGTTGGGAATACAAGAACGAATCCCATTCCATTGATAAAAATAGGATTCAACACAAGCTGGTCTGGACCGATCCACAAACTGGTCTGGAAGTTCGGTGTGAAGCAGTGGAATATATCGATTACCCTGTCGTGGAATGGACTGTTTACTTTAAAAATAAGGGAACAACAAATACTCCTGTTTTGAAAGATATTCAGGGATTGGACGTAGCGTTTCGGCAGGAAGGAAATAAAGATTTTGTTTTGCATGGACTCAAAGGTGACTTCTGTACAGCAGATAGTTATGAACCATACAGCGATACACTTGTGGCGGGTACAGTAAAAAATTTTGCTCCTCCATCTGATTCCGGTAGGTCAACCGATGGTCCTGAAAGCTGGCCATATTATAATCTACAAAAGAACGGGACGGGTGTAATTATTGTTGTTGGTTGGCCCGGACAATGGGCCAGCTCATTTACCTGCACTGCTTCTGATGAGGTGGCTGTAAGAGCAGGCCAGCAACTGACCAATTGTTATCTTCAACCAGGCGAGGAGATACGTACTCCACTGATTTCTTTATTATTCTGGGAAAAGACAACTGTGATCGATGCTCAAAATTTATGGCGGCGTTATTACCTCGCGCATATCATTCCTTATATCGACGGGAAACCACAACAACCGATATCACAAATACAAATAGGTGCGGCCGAAAAAGATACTTTATATCTGAAAAAATTCTTACAGGCGGGTATAAAACCAGATGTTTGCTGGAAAGATACAGGCTGGTACCCCAAAAAAGATGGACCACATGGCAGAAAAAAAAATGGAAATCCATCCTGGCAGAATACGGGAACATGGGAAATTGATTCGACCAGTTATCCTAATGGATTCAGGCCTTTTGCCGATTTTATACATCAGTACGGAATACAATTTTTATTGTGGTTCGAGCCCGAACGGGTGGGGGATCCAAATTCATGGCTTGGAAAAAACCATCCGGAATGGATTTTGGAAAATGTAAGCCCGGGAGACATACTGAACCAAGGAAATCCTGAGGCCTGGTTATGGTTGGTCAATCATATTGATAGTATGATTAAATCGCAGGGGATTGACTGGTATCGCGAAGATATGAATGTAGGGCCGCTTCCGTCATGGCGTAAAAACGATGCCCCCGACCGACAGGGAATTACTGAAAATTTTTATATCCAGGGACACCTGGCATATTGGGATGAGTTGAAACGCCGAAATCCACACTTGCGGATTGATGCCTGTGCAGGTGGTGGCCGCCGTAACGATTTGGAGACAATGAAAAGGGCTGTCCCGTTATTACGCAGCGATTTTCAATGGGATGTGATGGATAATGTAATCCGTGGAAATCAGGGGCAGACATATGGACTTTCCTCATGGCTCCCGTTTCAGGGGACAGGTGTTTATTATTATGACAATTATTCGATGCGCAGCTTTTACATGGCTGGCTTTGGTATGGGGAGCCTAAAACCTGAGAACACAGCAGCACAACAACAAGCGTACTCTGAATGCGCTAAAATTGCCCCGGATATGCTGTTTGGTGATTACTATCCTTTAACTCCTTATAGTGTTGATGAATACAACTGGATTGCCTGGCAGTTTAATCGTCAGGGAAAAGGGACTGGCTTTATACAGGCTTTCAGAAGAGATAGTTGTGAACAGGCAAGAACAGTATTTCCGCTAAAGGGCTTGGATGCCAATGCGCAATATGAACTTATCAATTTTGATACACAGAAACCAATTATTCTTACCGGGAAAGAATTGACAGAAACGGGACTGAAAGTAGAAATCAGTGATAAACCAGGTTCTGCAATTATTTCCTATAAGCGGATGTGAAATGAAACAAGAATTTTATAACATTAGTTAAAAGTTTGAGGTTGCTGGTTCGTCGTATCGGGGCTTTACCGATGTTTCAAGTAATCGGGATGTTTGCACTGATAAAGGATAAAATTGCTATACAAAGGCTTAGTCACGGTTGTGGGTGGACTGTTCCTCAAGATAATACAGGTTGTTAGGGAAATATTTGAAAAAGCCGGTTATATACAGTTGTTTGAGTAAATAACTCACCCTGTCGCATCGTTCTGCTGAAATCACGTTGAAGTCTTAGATGCTCTGCCCTTCACTATACTTGTAGAGAGGCGTGAAACCTGTTTTTCAGACTTTGGGTGAGTCATACAAAGATTCCAACAAATCTGGATTATTATGTTTTCTGATTTTAAACAGTATATGACTCAAAATTGTATCAATAACTATCATAATAATGAAAAAGATATCTCTGTTATTGTTTTGTGTTTTTTCAATCCTGAATTTATCGGCTCAGGAGGAGACTTTCGTCAACGACATTTGCCTGCCTTCAAAACAATATTTGCTTACAGGAGTACAAAACGACCTGTTTGTCCAATCATTCCAAAAACGCTGGCGCCCTTACGACGATTTTGTCCGGTTTAGCGGGACTCAAGAGTATTCAAGACGTTACGAGAAAGTTGCTTCGGTGAAAAATCCTGAAACAGGGAAAGTCATCAGGGTTGAACTGGTGAACGGCGATCGGTTTGAAGTTGTAAAAACAATTGAATGTACCGTGATAGCAGGAGAAGCCGGTGTCGGGAAAGAAGAAGTGGCGATTCAGTTTCTGGGCGACAGCTTTACGAGAGGGAAATATTTTAAATCGGCTTTTCTTAAAAAAGGGTATGTCCCGAATGTAAAATGTGTAGGACTCCGCAAGATTAGTGGTTTCGAAAACCAGTTTCATGAAGGTCGCGGAGGCTGGACTCTTGAAGATTATTTTTCGAACAAGGTTGATAAT
>CAZHKI010000277.1:0-268 GCA_964533365.1 uncultured Maribellus sp.
AAAAATCAATGTTTTTATCGACCCGGGTAAGGACAGGTTTTCCCTCCAGTTTCGAATTGGCAAAATATTCGCCGGATACCCCCGGTTCTCCATTTCCCGTCATTAAAAATTCACTGGGGATAATGTGTAGGTTGTGCACCCCGTCGGCAAGATGGCAGCCCTCGGCAAACAGAATTTCGGTGTTTTTAAGCTTGTTTTTCATCCCCTGCAAAATCGTCACCGGATTTTTGGGTATGCCGTTATAATTGCCCAGAAGTGCCTCCCAGTT
>CAZHKI010000277.1:278-4401 GCA_964533365.1 uncultured Maribellus sp.
CCCCTCGACGGGGTATCCCGTTGTAATTTCCCACCAGCGCTTCCCAGTTGTCGGCATTCGGCCCGATAACGGCCACTTTTTTCAGCTTGTTGGAAAGGGGCAAAAGCTGGTTTTCGTTTTTCAAGAGGATGATGCTTTTCCGTGCAGCCTCCAGTGCCAGCTGATCATTTTTTTCTGAAGTGTTGACCGAAAACGGGATTTGGGCATACGGAACTTTTTCCTCGGGATCGAACATTCCCAGTTTAAAGCGGGCGGTGAACAACCTTTTTACAGCAACGTCAATCTCGCTTTCATCGATGATTCCCCTTTTTACAGCTTCCGCCAAATGAGGATAGGAAGCGCCGCAGTTAAGGTCGGTCCCGTTTTTAACGGCAATGGCTGAAGCTTCGGCAGCATCGGCCGAAAATCCCTGAAATTTGTAAAAATCGGAAATCGCCCAGCAGTCGGAAACCACATACCCCTTAAAACTCCACTCGTTGCGGAGAATATTTTCCAGGAATGGATTGGCACAGCATGGATAACCGCGGAACTGGTTGTAGGCGCCCATCACCGAGTAAACACCGCCATCTTTAACCAGGGTGCGGAACGCCGGCAGGTAGGTTTCCCTTAAATCGCGCTCGCTCACCAGCGCGTTGAAATGGTGGCGCAACGGTTCCGGCCCCGAGTGAACGGCATAATGTTTGGCTGTGGCGACCACTTTCAGGTAATTCGGATCATTGCCCTGCAGGCCTTTCACGAACTGTAATCCCATTTGCCCGGTTAAAAACGGATCTTCGCCGTAGGTTTCCTGGCCGCGGCCCCAGCGTGGATCGCGAAAAATATTGATGTTGGGCGACCAAAAGGTAAGCCCCTGATAAATTCCCCGTTTCCCGTTCCGTACAAACTCGTGGTGTTTGGCGCGTGCTTCGTCGGAAATGGCCGTGGCCACGCGGTACATCAAATCGGTGTCCCAAGAGCCGGCGATGGTAATCGATTGCGGAAAAACCGTGGCGTAACCGGCGCGGGCCACGCCGTGCAAACATTCGTTCCACCAGTTGTATTCGGGAACCATCAACCGCGGGATGGCAGGCGCTTTGTAAACCATCTGCCCGACCTTTTCTTCCAGCGTCATTTGCGATATCAGCAAATTAACCCGCTCCTCAATGGGAAGCGCGGGATTTAAAAACTCAACGTTTACCTCCTGCGCAGTGGCAGTTAAAATCCCCCAAAAAGTTGTCAGGATTAAAATGATTCTTTTCATAATAAAAAATTATTTCTGTTCTGTTCTGGTCGGGTAAAAATAATGATTTGACGAAATATCAAAACAAAAATTTTTAGCGTATTTTGGGGTCGATTTCAATTTTTCACAATGACAGAAGACAACAGCCTGAATTTCAACGAATACAAAGAACTCCGGAACGAGATTGATTCGCTCTCGGAAAAGCTGGAAAAAAAACATGCCCCTCACATAAAATGTAAAAGCGGCTGCGATTTGTGCTGCATGGATTACCGTATTTTTCCGGTCGAGTTTTATTCCATTTTACAGGAATTAAAAAACCGGAATTATACCGGATCGGATCTTCCGGAAATTCAGGACGAAGAAAGCTGCATTTTCCTGAAGGATCACCGGTGCCTGATATACGAATCGCGGCCGGTGATTTGTCGTACACACGGGCTTCCGCTGCTTTTTGCCAACGACGATGGCGAATGGGAACTTTCGGCCTGTGAGCTCAACTTTACCGACTTCGACCTGGAAGATTTCACTCCTGAAAATACCTTTCCACAGGATAAATTCAACAGCGAACTGTTTATGCTCAACCAACAATTTATCGAAGCCAACCCAAAACCGGGTTTTGATGAATTCACTTTAATCCCTTTAAAAAACCTCAAAGAAAACCTGTAAATCATGGACACCTTATCATTATTCAGTTTAAAAGAAAAAACCGTGTTAATAACCGGTTCGGGAAGCGGGATTGGCCTTGCACTGGCTGAAGGCCTGGCCGGCGCCGGGGCAAAAATTATCCTGAACGGCAGAAATGAAAGTAAACTTGCCGGAGCAGAAAAGAAACTACTCGGAATCGGGGCAGCCGTTTCGAAACTCATTTTTGATGTGACCAACGCTGAAGATGTTCAAACAGCCATCAAGGATTACGAAAAACATCAGGGGCCGATCGACATTTTAATCAACAATGCCGGGATTAACCAGCGGAAACCATTTGAAGATTTTGAAGAGAAGGAATGGAAAGCCATACTCGACATCAATATCCAGGGGGCGATGATTGTTTCGCAGGCCGTGGCGCCGTTTATGATTGCACGGAAATCGGGGAAAATTATCAACATCTGTTCGATGCAGAGCGAACTGGGCAGGCCTTCCATTGTTCCGTATGCAGTATCGAAAGGCGCGATAAAAATGCTGACCAAAGCATTGTGTGTGGAATGGGCAAAATACAACATCCAGGTGAACGGGATTGGCCCGGGTTATTTCGAAACCGAACTCACTCAGCCGTTACAGGACGACCCGGAATTTGACCGTTGGTTGCGAAACCGGACGCCGGCCAGCCGCTGGGGAAAACCGGAAGAACTGGTTGGGGCGGCTGTTTTTCTGGCTTGTTCAGCCGGAGATTATGTAAACGGCCACATTTTGTACGTTGACGGCGGATTGCTGGCCAGCGTATAATTCACAAAACAGCGACAAATAAAAAAGCAGGACAAAATCCTGCTTTACCTATTTTTGTAAACTGATTAATACTCGTCTTCGTTGAAAAAGAAATCGTCTTTACTGGGATAATCAGGCCAGATATCTTCAATGCTTTCATACATCTCACCTTCATCTTCAATTTCCTGAAGATTTTCGATTACTTCCAGCGGAGCGCCCGAACGTATTGCATAATCAATCAACTCATCTTTTGTTGCCGGCCACGGTGCATCTTCCAATTTCGATGCCAGTTCAAGAGTCCAATACATTTGCAGATTTTTTATTCGGTTAAACCCAATTTTTACTTAGCCGCGAATATAATAAAAAAACAATACGAAATGGGTTTCAGAAAACTTTTTTATCGGTTATCCCAGGCAATTTCTTCGACGCCTCCTTCAGCCCCGATTTTACGGGCAAGGACAAACAAAAAATCGGATAAACGGTTAATGTATTTAACAATTTCGGGCTGAACGTTTTCCCGTTCCGAGAACTCAAGAATCCTTCGTTCGGCCCTCCGGCAAACGGTGCGTGCCACATGGCACTGGGCAACAGTCATGTTCCCCCCTGGAAGGATAAAACGGGTCAGTTCGGGCAGATCTTTTTCCATTTCGTCGATGGCATTTTCCAGCAGTTGGATGTTTTCTTCGGTAATCGAAAGGTTCAGGGTAAATTGATCGCCTTTTTCGTCGGAAGCCAGCCGTGAGCCGATGTTGAACAGTTTATTCTGCACGTTGTGCAAAATCTCCGGAATATTTCCGGGCAGCGGATACGACCGCAAAACGCCAATCCAGGCATTTAATTCATCCACAGTGCCGTAGGCTTCCAGCCGCGGATCATATTTCTTTACCCGGGTTCCCCCTACCAGTCCGGTTGTCCCGTCGTCACCTGTCTTGGTGTAAATCCTGAATTTTCCCATTCTTTTTAGTAAACCGGATTTGGATTGATATAATCATGTTCTATTTCGCCATCTTTCAGTTTGATGATCCGGTGGGCGTGTTGCGCGATGTCTTCCTCGTGGGTTACCATAACAAGAGTATTTCCCCTGCTGTGAATATCGGCAAACAGTTTCATGATTTCTTCTGAAATTTTGGAATCGAGGTTACCGGTAGGTTCATCGGCAAGCAGCAGCGAAGGTTTGTTGACCAGCGCCCGGGCAATGGCAACCCGCTGGCGTTGTCCGCCCGAGAGTTCGTTCGGTTTGTGGTGCATCCGGTCGGTCAGGCCAACATCGCCCAGTGTTTCTTCGGCCCTGCGTTTTCGTTCATTTTTCCTGATGCCGGCATAAACCAGCGGCAACATCACGTTTTCGAGCGCCGTGTTACGCGGCAAAAGATTAAATACCTGGAAAACAAATCCAATTTCCGAGTTCCGGATCTCGGCCAGTTGATCGTCGGTTAAACGGCTGGCATCTCTCCCGTTCAGGATATACTTTCCACTGGTAGGCGTATC
>CAZHKI010000277.1:4411-5745 GCA_964533365.1 uncultured Maribellus sp.
GCATCCGGTGTTTTCTTGACTTGGATCGGACCGACGGCCACATTGTCCAAAACAGTCATATGAGGAAAGAGATTAAACTTTTGAAAAACCATTCCCATCCGCTGACGCACGGTATTGATGTTTTTTTCCGTGATCTGCTCTCCGTCGATGGAGATCATCCCGCCCGTTGGCTGGTCCAACAGATTGATGCATCTCAAAAATGTGCTCTTTCCCGAACCGGAAGCCCCCATAATCGCCACATATTCCCCTTTGTAGATATCGAGCGATACCGAACGCAAAGCCCTCACCACCTGGGTACCAACCTTATAATTTTTAACAATGGATTCTAAATGTATAATCGATTCTCTCATACAACTTGTTTTTACATCAGTAATAAAAACATTTATTTTATTACATAACCATGCCTCGGAATGTTCCTGTCAATCAAAATTATCCCGAACTCTTTTAGCCGAATGCTCACGCTGACATACGGTTCAGAAACCAAAGATTGAAAAAAATCGGCCATTTTTCTATTTTTATTTGGAATTTTAACACACCATACCAATTTTTTCTCTGAATCCGACATTTCCGGGATGGAAATTATTCCGGCAAAAATAACAAAGGGAAATGTTTTCAGTTCATTTCTTTCCTGACCGGGTTCCTGAAAAACAAATTCAGCCGAAGGCGCCGCCTTTTTCAGAAATTCAGTTTCTCCCTCCCCCTCTTCGCCCACGTACAACACCCGTGAAGGCTGGTAAAAATGTAGCAGCCTGAAAATCAAATTCAGGTTCTCCGCTACTCTATTTTCATGAAAGAATTTGTCTTTTATAAAACAATCAACATCCGGCCGGGGAAACAAAACCCGGGTGACCAGGTGAAACACCGAAGGGGAGTGAATCCCGAAACCTTTTTTATTACTTCTGATTAACTTCATTCGTTCCCTTTTGCAGATATCTGTATCTTTGTTTTCATGTCAGAATTTCTCGACCAAGATATAAAGTTTCTTCCGGGAGTTGGCCCCAAAAGGGCAGAACTTTTGAATAAAGAACTGAATGTAAAAACGTTCAGGGATCTGATTTATTACTTTCCGTACAAATACATCGACCGCACCAAATTTTATAAAATCTCGGAAATCCATGCGCAAATGCCCTACATCCAGATTAAAGGTGAAATCCGCTCCATGGAAACGGTTGGACAGGGAAACAAAGAGCGGCTGAGCGCACGTTTTTACGACGGTTCGGGAAGCATCGAACTGGTGTGGTTCAGGGCAATCAAATGGCAAAAAGAAAACCTGAAACTAAACAAGGAATACATCGTTTTTGGCAAACCCGGAGAATTCAACGGCAAATTAAACG
>CAZHKI010000278.1:0-646 GCA_964533365.1 uncultured Maribellus sp.
GCCCCCAACGAATACCTCGACATGGTGAAATCGCTGATTGAAAAAGCCGAACAAGGCGAATGGCTGCCCATTTTCCCCATGTGGAACAGTTACACCTCGGCCATGATTGGTGACCATAGTTGCGCAGTGATTCAGGATGCGGCCATGAAAGGTTTTGATTTCGACCTCGAAAAAGCGTGGTTCTACATGCGGAAAAATGCCTTCGAAAGCCCGAAAAAAGACAGGGATTATTTCGAAGGAAAAGGACGCCGGGCGATCACTTCGTACCTGGAATACGGTTATATCCCGCTGGAAGACCCGGTTTACGGGGCATTCCACAACCGTGAGCAGGTTTCGCGGACACTTGAATACGCTTACAACGACTGGAATGTGGCCCAGATTGCTCAAAAACTCGGAAAAACCGACGATTACAACATCCTGATGGAACGGGCGCGAAATTATGCCAATGTTTTCGACTCATCGAAAGGCTGGGTGTGCGGCCGGTTTGCCAACGGTACCTTTACCGACGAGTTTGTGGCCAACGAACACATGCCTTACATTACCGAAGGAACGCCCAAACATTACACCTGGTTTGTTCCGCACGACGTGGAAGGATAAATGGAACTGATGGGCGGAAAAGAAAAGTTTCACCAGGAACTGAACCTGA
>CAZHKI010000278.1:656-5732 GCA_964533365.1 uncultured Maribellus sp.
GTATGCCCACGGAAACGAACCCAGCCACCAGATTCCTTACCTGTTCAATTATGCCGGCGACTGGCAAAAAACACAGCAAACAGTTAAAAATATCCTGCTGACCGAATACGGCACTGGCCCCGGCGGATTATCGGGGAACGACGACGCCGGGCAAATGTCGGCATGGTTTGTTTTTGGCGCCATGGGATTTTACCCGGTTTGTCCGGGCAGCAACGAATACCAGCTCTCTTCGCCGGTTTTCGATAAAATTACCCTGCACCTCGACAAAAAATATTACCCCGGTAAAAAATTCATCTTCGAAACTGAACCCGGAAACAACTACAACACTTTTTCGAAGGTAAAACTGAACCAAAACGAAATTGAGCCGAAAATCACCCACGAAGATTTGCAGAAAGGTGGTAAACTGCTGTTTACGATGAAATAAATTCACTGTTGTCCGGGTAAAAAGCATTTTCGAGATGAGATTCTTCACTTCATTTCATTTCGTTCAGAATGACAGCAAGTTACGTCGAAATGGGTGTTATAGAGGGGTGGTTTTGCGGCGCTGCCGCAAAACCACCCCTCTATAACACAAAAACTCCACAAACCTGTCATTCCGTCTCGCCTCAGGCGAGAGAGGAATCTCACAAAATTTTCCGGACACCAATGAAATAAATTCGTTAAGAACAGGGCCACCCGTTTTTAACGAATGGCCCTGTTTTTTAAATTTCGTGTTTCTGCCGGACTATTGAATAACCGCTTTTACAACCACCGGAAGATGATCAGAAGGATACCGCCGGTCAACATTGTCGGTCAGCACGCCGTATTTTAAAATACTGACCTGCTTGCTGACGAAAATGTAATCGATCAGATTATCCAGCGGAGAATCGAATTTGAAATTATTGAACGTTCCGTAGGGCCCGTATGGGGGCGTTTGAGTAATCAGACGTGAATCGTTCAATAGGGTTTGCATGGTTTGAATCTGTTCAGAATCAGGGGTGGAATTAAAATCACCGACACATATAACCGGCGTATTCCCGGCAATTTCCTGAATTTTTTTGACCATGAGTTTTCCCGATTCTTTGCGGGCTACCACGCCCTGGTGATCAAAATGGACACAAAAGAAGAAAAACACTTTCGACGTTTCGAGGTCTTTAAATTTGCCCCATGAGCAGATGCGGTTGCAGCAAGTGGCATCCCATCCTTTTCCGGGTTCGTCAGGATTTTCCCTCAACCAGAAATCGCCTGAATCCAGCAATTTTAAACGATCTTTTTTGTATAAAATTGCTGAATGTTCGCCAGCTTCCTTTCCATCTTCACGGCCATGGCCGGTATAGGCAAATCCTTCCACTTCGCAAAGATCGTTGATTTGGCCAATAAATCCTTCCTGTGTCCCGTAAATATCGAATTCATGGAAACGTACCAACCCTTTGACGGTTTCTTTCCGGTTCGGCCAGGCATTTACGCCATCGTTCGGGTTGTTCATCCTCAGGTTGTATGTAGCCACAATTAATGGTTTATTTGAACCTGCATAAGTAAATCCCACAGCCAGAATCAGGGCCAGGGTTATTAGAATTGTTTTTTTCATGATAAATGATTTTTTAACTATTTTATATGGTTTAAAGACATCAATGAATGTCAAAATTATCATTTTTTTCAACCAGCCGAAACTGTTTTACAGGGGAAAGGATGAACTTTTCTAATTCAGAGCAAATCCGGCCATTATTGGGAAATGATCGGAAAAATAGTAAACGCCCTCATATTTTCCTTTGATTACCTTATAATAAGCTGACAGGGAATTGCGGTACCAGATGTAATCGATGACCGTGCTGGCAGATCCCCAGTTATTATAGGTCCCCATATTGATCTGATTTCCATCGGGAAACTGCTCTCTTGCGCAATTCATAAATTTCCCGAAAGAAATTATATTTGAATTGGCCGGCTCCAGGTTAAAATCACCAGTCAAAAAAACGCAGGCATTTTCTCCGGCTATTTCACTAATTTTTTTCTGAACCAAAAGCATTCCCTGTTTTTTGGCGACTTCCCCTTTATGATCGATATGTGTATTAAAAAAGAAAATTTCTTTTCCTGTATCATTTAAACGCAGTTTACACCATGTGCATACCCGGTAACAGGCTCCGTCCCACCCTTTCGACATTACATCGGGAGTTTCACTCAGCCAGAAAGTACAACTGTCGAGCAGGGTAAACTTGTCAGTACGGTAATAAATATTGGTTGATTCGGCATTCATTCCGCTGGCATCGCGCGGGAGACCAATTGACCGGTATTCTGAAAAATTGGCATCAAAACATGCTTTCTGATCCGGCCTCACTTCCTGCATCCCGATTAAATCGGGATTGTTGGTATGAATGGCTGATACACAGGCCGCTTTACGGTTTTCCCAACTGTGTTCGCCGGTATCTCCCCCGCTGTATCGGATATTAAACGACATGACCTCAACATCAGGTTCAACAATATCATCCACAGGAAGTTCTCCATTTTCTGAACAAGAATATAAAAATGCACAACCTACGATGATGCTGTATAAGTAAAAAATACGTTTCATTCAAAAATTAATTGATTTTTATAATACCAGAAAAACCGGAAAAAACTGACCTGAAAATATTCTTTAGATTTATTTGATTTATCAAAAGAATCATGATAATGGTTACAACATTCCAAAAGTTTTTCACGCGCAGATTTTTATCTGAAGAAAAAACAGGAGGTTTATTTTCCATAAAGGAAATAACCTCCTGCTTAAATAATTAAATAATTTCAATTCATTAATTCCCGTCGTTAGTACCTCCGTCTGCCCATCCGGCATTTTGGGTAATGCTTGGATTTTTCACCATTACCGTGGAAGGAATCGGGTAGAAATACTGTTTATTGCCCCAAACCCTTTTATAATCGTTGGGTTTGTCCCAAGTCAGGTAATAACCTTCGGCACCCTGAACTTTTTCAACCAGTTGCAGTTGTTTCGAGCTTCCGGCGCCTTCTTCCACATAAATAGTGGCGCAGGTTGCCTTGGCCTTATTCCAGTCGCCGGTTAAAGCTTTTGCTGCATCCAAGCCGGCAGTACTCGTATAGAAAATAACATCAAAAGTTCCGCTGTGATCCAAATCAATGGGAACATTCAGTTGCGGTACATACATCCCGTACCAGCTCTTTTTCAGCAAATCACCAGCTTTCCAGCGTTTCAAATCGTCAAAACGAAAACCTTCGAGACAAAGTTCGATACCCCGTTCACGACGGATTTCGAGCAATACCGGATCAGAAACAGCAGGAAAGTAATTCGCCTGGAAATACGGGTCAACGGTTGCAGGTTTTGTTGAGATACCTCCGGTAATTCCGGCGCGTGCCCGCAAAGCACCGATAGTTTTAGCCCAGTCGGCATCGGTCAGTGTGCCAAGTTCAGCTTTTGCTTCAGCATAAATCAGTAATACTTCAGCATAACGGAAAAGCGGCAGTGCGTTGGTATTCAGCGCTGCATTGTCGTAACTTTTCCCGTCGAGGCAGAGTTTGATGGGCTGATAACCGGTACGAACGTAACCGGCAAAATCAGGTGCAGTAAAATCACCATCGCGGGTATAGCCCGGAGTACGAATGGTTTGGGCCAGGCGGTTGTCGCGATTCTGGCATTCAGCATAAAAATCTTCCGTTTCCCAACCACTTTTGCTGGTATAGGGAGTTCCGTCAACCTGAAGGTAAGTATTGATAAACGGGCGGGTCATACTGAAACGGTTCCCGTAGGTCGGCGAAGTCCATTTCCAGTTGGCATGGTGCAATACACCCAGTTCGGCGCTCGAAACCACGGCCATAATAACTTCGTCGGTCAGCGGATTATCACTGGTAAATAAAGCGCGGTACGATTTTTTTACTCCGGCTGCGGTATAAAGTTTTTTACCGGAATTGTTCATCAGGTATTCCGACATGGTTACCGCACGCTGCAACCAGGTATTGGCCGAAGTCGTCAGGCTCAGGTTATGGTATTTACGGAATGTTCCTTCGAAAAGACAAATTCGCGAAGCCAGGGCATAAGCCACCCATTTGGTCACCATTGAACCGGTAGGATCGGAAGTGGTCGTGATATTACTGCAAGCAAATTCCAGATCTTTATAAACATTCTCCATGACCAGTTCGCGGGAATCGCGCGGAGCATACAACAACTCATCGTCAACGTCGAGCGGTTTGTCAATCCATGGAACATCGCCGAAAGTGGTCACCTTGTCGTAGTAAAAATAGGCCCTGAACAAGCGGGCAATCCCAATGTAGTTGTTGCGTACTGTTTCGGGAACTTTTTCGTCGGTGCAATTCTGAATGAAATAGTTGATATTCCTCAGATTGCTCCACGACCATCCGCCGCTGTTGGTTTCGCTGTAGGCATTCTTAGCGATAAACGTATTGATGTTGTTAATGGCGCCAAAATCAACCAAATCAATTTCAATCTGGTTCAAATCGCTTCCCGACGGCAACATGTTATAAAAAGAGTAAACATAGGTTTTTAGCCCGGCTTCGGTACTAAAAATTGCACCTTTCCCTACCGATGACTGTGGTTCCTCGTAGAGATCACAGGAAGTTAGCAGCAGGATGATGGATAACAGGGTATAAAATATCTTTTTCATAATTCTCACAGATTAAAAGGTTACAGAAATACCAAACGTAATACTCTTCATCAAAGGATAACTGTAATTATCCCCGCTGGTTTGCGAAGTCAGATCCGGGTCAGATCCCTGGGTATTGGTGACATCAAAATCGCGTTTTGTATGTTTATACATGGGCGACCAGTTCCAAAGGTTTTCACCGGTTACAAAAACACGGGCATTCTGCATTTTCATTTTTGACGACCATTTTTGAGGAATAGTATAACCAACTTGCAGGTTTTTTAACCGGATATAGGCAATATTTTGCAGGTAGCGGTCGGAAATGGTGTTTCCATAGCCAACTGATGAGTTGTATCCGCAGTAACGGGGCAGATAAGCATCCCGGTTATCTTCGGTCCAGTAGTTATTCAGATGCCAGGTTGGAAGGTTGTTGTACGGACGGTTATATTGTCCCCAGAATTCCGGGGGCTGATCTCCGATGTCCCAGTCATTGTTT
>CAZHKI010000279.1:0-5729 GCA_964533365.1 uncultured Maribellus sp.
GAAAATATGCCCGGTTATATTTTTATGACTGTTGTTGTAGCATTGTTTTTAGGTGGGGCGGTAGTTCTGAACTTCGCTACAGGCGGAGCTGTTATGAATAGAATCCGGAGAATGGCATCTATTGAGGGTAAGGGAGAGATTTCTGATACAAAAAAAGAAACACCATTTAGTATTCCCGATTATTACAAAAAAAATAACTCTAATTTGGAATATTTGTTCTGTATTGTTTTATGAAAAAAACAACCATTTCTTTCACCTGAAAAACTGCTTTTATCCGTTCCTTCCTGATTTTTCGAAATAACCAGTAATATCCTGAATATATTTTTCGTAAGCTACAATTCCCTGTTCCGTAATTTTTAAGGTGGTTAAAGGATAATTATTCCGGAACGATTTCACAGCATCGATATAACCAGCCTCTTTCAGTTTGGATATTTGAAAACTTAAATTTCCTTTGGTAGTTTCAATATTTTCAAGCAGAAACGAAAATTCAGCTGATTCCAAACCTGCCAGAATTGACATGATGGCCAGCCGCACCTGCGAATGTAACAGAGGATCAAGCTCACTGAACATATCTTTAAACTTTTTTTCGGGCAGAAATCATCAAGAAACCTGGGACTATAAAACAGAATATTTCTGCAATTCCCCTGACCAGAAACTGAAAATTCAAATCGAAACGGACGGCAATTGCTGCTGCAAACCACATCAAAACGCCGGAGAACGATAAAAGATAATACCGGTAAATTCCGCCGGTGACAAAAAGAGCAAAACCGATAAGTACCATTTGCAACGGTTGAAGAAGGTTAAAATCCACCTCTTTGAGAATGCTTTTGGTAATCACAACCACAAAATTGTGTGCAATAATAACCCCAATCCAGACAAAACGGGTTGAAATGGCTGAGTAGGTTGTTACTTTCCTTTTTTTAAGAAAGAGAAACCAAACCGTCAGCACAATGGCTCCAATTCCCAGCCCCCATTGAACTGCCGACATCAGGTTCCTCATCCACCAGGCCGTTAAAACCGCTGATTCGTAAAATCGCCATAAATTGCTGACCGAAAAAGCCACTCCCCAAATCATAAGCAGGATTCCGTCATCCAGCAATGTCCGTTTTGCAGTGGCTAAGGCTGCTTTCATAACCTGTAATGATTTTTTTTCATCAAAAGTCAGTTCGCTTTCCATGGTTTCCATTTTAAATGCATCTTTATTTCGTTTGTAAATTTAAACAAGTTTGTAATACAAACCAAATATAAATTGAAATTTTAATGTCGTTTAGTTTAGTAAAATGTGTAATTCTTAATTGTTTGTGACCTTGTCTGGAGCTACGCATGCTGACAAGTCTGTATTTGAAAACCTGTCAACGTCAACAGACTTGACAGCGTTTACTAAACGACAATGAATGTAATTTTTAGATTTTAAAAAATCTAAATTTATTTACCATGGAATTTTTCAGCGATCTGCTGAATAACCCTGATTTCATTGTATTCCTCACAATGACCTTTCATGGGCGAAAAAAGAATCACGGCATCTGATTTGGGATGGTCCATTTCCTTCAGCATTTCGTCGAAAGCACGGAGCGCGGGGTTCAGGTAAAAATCGTCCATATCGCCGCACCACGCCCATATTTTTCCTTTGATTTCATGACCCAGTTTTTTCCAGTTTTTTTCAACGTAGTCTTTCAAATCGTGTTTCCGCCAGTATTCAGCCACTTGGTGATCAATTTCCCCGGTTACAGGATCGAACAACGGGCGGGGCAGGCTATTTTCTCCTTTGGGACTGAAAAGGGCAGTGAAAGCGCTGAACTGTCCGCTTGAATTCAGATAGGTATCCGACGTTCCCAGCACATTTTCGAACCGGATAAAATCTTTTTGCGAAATAACCGGTTCGCCGGAAATATCACGGACAATGGGCCGCAGATAACCATACTCGTTGTAAAAAGCGTTTTCATCGTCATAAATGTTTACAAGCTGACAATTTTCGAAGTCCACCTGGTCGGGGCTGTACGAAAAACATCCGCCAAAAAAATCGGGGTAAAATAACTGCAATGCCAGCGAAACCCAGCCGCCGGTGCTACACCCTTCCAAAAACCGCGATTTGGGTGTGCCCAGTGCACGAAATTCCTTTTCAATATACGGGATTAATTCCTGAGTAAGCGCTTTCCCGTATGGCCCGCTGTTTTCCGAATCAAGCTGGTAGCAGTCGCCAAACGGGCCTTCCCCGTCAAGGTAAACATTCAGAATCTGTGGCGCATCGTTTGATGTCCACCAGTCCATGTAATCCAAAAAATGGTTGGCCCGCGTGTAGCGCCCGCCATAGCCGGCAATGTTGTACCGTACGGCATATTTCCGGTATGGCTCTTCGTAATAATTTCGCGGTAAAACAACCGCAGCTTTCAACCGGATTTCTTTTCCCCACCAATCGGAAAGTACCTGGCTTTTAATATCGACTTCTTTTAACAGCGGGTGAACGGCTAACTTCCGGGGTTCTACCACTTTAACCAGCGGCAGTTCGAGGGTTAAATCCTGGTCCACTTTAACCAGAAGTGGTTCACTGTAAAGATTTCCGGGGGCATTAATTCCGGATTCTTTCGTATCCTGATCCCACAAAACCTGAATATGGTATTCTCCAGCAGGAATTGCTCCAGGCGAAACATCGACCGATTTGACCAGTTCTATTGAATCACTAAAAACAAATGTTTCGGAAACCTTCCAGTTTTCGAGGTTGGTGGCAAAAATAAAATTCGTTTGATCGGGCCAGGTATTCAACCGCGGCTCGCGGCCATTGTATTTCCCGATAAATAAAAATATCCTTCCCGACGGATGAAAACTTTTAACCACTGCTTCGGAAACTGAAGTTGACAGGGTTAAAGTATGAGTTTGTGCTACGGTTTCCGTTACAAAAAAAAGCACAATTCCGATGAATATACAAGTAAATCTTATCATTCAGTAAAATGGATTTTTAACATTTTCGGTATCAAAAGTAATAAACATCCGATACAATTCATCCCATTTTCGTGCTATCCAAAAAAGTTAACATTTCAGCAGAATTCGAAAAAACGAAAAGTTAAACAACGAATAGTTGTATCTTTGTTCACAAATAGAAACCACAAAAAATTATCGTACAATGACATTCAAATATCAAAAACCATTTCCCATTTTAAAAGACGAAACGCCGTACAAGCTGCTGACAAAAGATTTTGTATCGACCATTGAATGCGACGGCCGCAAAATTCTGAAAGTTGCTCCGGAAGGGCTTGAACTGCTTGCCCGTGAAGCATTTACCGATGTGTCGTTTTATCTTCGCCCGGGGCACCTGAAAAAGTTGTCTGATATTTTGCAGGATCCGGAAGCTACCGACAACGACCGTTTTGTGGCCCATACCATGTTGCTCAACCAGGTGGTATCGGCCGAAGGCGAGCTTCCTACGTGCCAGGACACGGGAACAGCCATTGTCATCGGTAAAAAAGGTGAAAATGTATATACCGGCATTAACGATGCCGAATATTTATCAAAAGGAATTTACTATACCTACCATGATAAAAATTTACGCTATTCGCAGGTGGTTCCTTTTACCATGACCGAAGAAAAAAATACCGGCACCAACCTGCCGGCACAAATTGATATTTATGCCGAAGAAGGCAATAAGTACGAATTCCTGTTTATTACCAAAGGCGGCGGCTCGGGCAACAAAACCTATTTGTACCAGCAAACCAAATCGCTGTTAACCGACGAAAACCTGACCCGGTTTGTAAAGGAAAAAATCATGGATCTGGGCACGTCAGCCTGTCCTCCATACCATCTGGCGCTGGTTATCGGTGGAACATCGGCTGAAGCCACGCTGGCAACCGTAAAAAAAGCTTCCGCCGGATATTACGACCATCTGCCCACTGAAGGAAATGAAGGCGGTCAGGCTTTCCGCGATTTGGAGTGGGAAGCCAAAGTGGAAAAAATATGCCAGGAAAGCGGGGTTGGAGCCCAGTTTGGCGGAAAATATTTTGTACACGACGTGAGGGTTATCCGCTTGCCACGCCACGCAGCATCGTGCCCGGTTGGGCTGGGAGTCAGTTGCAGCGCCGACCGGAACATCAAGGCAAAAATTACTGAAGACGGAATTTTCCTCGAAGAATTAGAGAAAAACCCGGCCCGGTATCTTCCCAAATCAGCGCCGCACATGCAGCCCGCGGTTGACATTGACCTGGATCAGCCCATGGAAAACATCCGGAAAGAATTGTCGAAATACCCGGTAAAAACCCGCCTGAACCTGAAAGGTACCTTGATTGTGGCCCGCGACATTGCCCACGCACAAATCAAAAATATGATCGACGAAGGGAAACCCATGCCCGACTATTTCAAAAACCACCCGGTATATTATGCCGGCCCGGCAAAAACCCCAAAAGGAATGGCATCCGGAAGTTTCGGCCCTACAACCGCCGGACGAATGGATGTATATGTTGATGAGTTTCAAAACCTTGGGGGTTCGCTGGTGATGTTGGCCAAAGGAAACCGCACGAAACAGGTGACCAATGCCTGTAAAAAACATGGTGGTTTTTATCTCGGTTCCATTGGCGGGCCTGCGGCAATTCTGGCCAGGAACAGCATCAAATCGGTGGAAGTGGTTGATTTCCCCGAACTGGGAATGGAAGCCGTCCGCAAAATTACAGTCGAAGATTTTCCGGCATTCATCATTGTTGATGATAAAGGAAATGACTTTTTCGAACAGCTATAATTTCAAATCGTTATAAATTCAAATCCGGTTGCACTAGCACCGGATTTTTTGTATCAACAAAAATCTATTTAAAGTTATCAAACTGATTTTTATGATGAAAATGTTTCTACGGAAATAACTGTAAGATACTTTTCCCATTTAC
Source organism: uncultured Maribellus sp. (assembly GCA_964533365.1). Lineage (GTDB taxonomy): Bacteria > Bacteroidota > Bacteroidia > Bacteroidales > Prolixibacteraceae > Draconibacterium. The sequence continues at coordinate 4,863 of CAZHKI010000279.1, forward strand.
AAAAGGTTTATCGAAAATGAAGAAAATAATCGCATTCAACGGCAGCGCCCGCAAGCAGGGAAACACCTCTTTTTTGCTGCAGCATTTTCTGGAAGGAGCGAAAAATGCAGGAGCAGAAATTAAGGAAATTGCTGCCCACGAGGTAAATCTGGAATACTGCACGGGTTGTTTGCGCTGCAACCTCATCAAACGCTGCGCTATTCGCGGTGACGAATGGAATGAAATGACCAAAAAAATTCTGGATGCCGACGTACTCGTTTTTGCAACGCCCGTTTATTTTCATCATGTACCGGCACAACTGAAAAAAATTATCGACCGCTTCCGTTCGTTTGTCCATGTTCAGATTACCGAAACCGGATTGATACACACACCTCACTCCGAATGGAAAAAAGATTTTGTTTTACTACTTACACTGGGATCGTCCAGTGATTCCGATGCACAACCGGTTATCGATTTGTTCCGTTTTATGGTTAACATACTTGGGGCCGGAAACAAACTTCACATTATCACTGCAACCCGGCTGGGAGTGGTCAGGCAGGTAACGAAAACAACCGGTGAACTAACAGAACTGTATCTGAAACTTGGATTACCCGTTTCGCTCGCCAAAAAAGACTTTGAAAAAAACCGGAATATTTTGGAAGAGTGTTTTGAATTGGGAAAATCATTTCATCAAACAAGGGTTCCATCCTGAAAACAGGATGAAACCCTTGATGAATAAAATCTGATCTATTTTATTCCAATTATAATAACGACTTATTCTTTCCGAAAAAACCTGTAGACTATTCCTGCAGCGATTGCCCCAAGAACTGGAACCAGGATAAACAACCAGAGCTGAGAAACAGCCCAGTCACCTACAAAAACAGCCTG
>CAZHKI010000280.1:0-5719 GCA_964533365.1 uncultured Maribellus sp.
GGCCACTTTTCGACGTTTCCGAACTGTTTGATAAAGTTCAGTTCATTCTCGACGACATTCTCCAGCGGGGCGACGAGTCGCTGCAGGATTTTACCCTCAGGTTCGACGGGGTGAAACTGGATTCGTTTGAGGTTACCGGCGAAGAAATCAACCGGGCCGAAAAACTGGTGGATGCAGAATTAAAAGAGGCCATTTTTCAGGCTTCAGAAAATATCAGCAAATTTCACCTGCTGCAAATGCCCGAAGTGAAAAAAACAGAAACGGCAAGCGGAGTGGTTTGCTGGCAAAAACCTGTACCGGTTGAAAAAGTAGGATTGTACATTCCGGGCGGTTCAGCACCACTTTTCTCAACCGTGCTGATGCTGGCTATCCCCGCTCAGATTGCCGGGTGCAGCGAAATAATCCTCTGCTCTCCCCCTGATCGGTCCGGACAAATCCACCCGGCAATTTTGTATGCTGCAAAAATTTCGGGCGTATCAAAAATCTTCAGGCTGGGCGGCGTGCAGGCCATTGGCGCCATGGCATTCGGCACAAAATCCATCCCGAAAACCGATAAAATTTTTGGCCCGGGAAACCAGTATGTAATGGCCGCCAAACAGTTGGTGAGCATGAACGACGTAGCCATTGATATGCCTGCCGGGCCATCGGAAGTACTGGTGCTGGCCGACGAAACGGCCAATCCCGCATTTGTCGCATCCGATTTGCTGTCGCAGGCCGAACACGGTCCCGACAGCCAGGTGGTACTCGTAACCGGAACCCAATCCGTTATCGATAAGGTTACAAATGAAATGGAGTCGCAACTCGGAACATTGCCCCGGAAGGACATTGCCCGGAAAGCGCTCGCCAACAGCCGGGCTATTCTTCTTGAATCGGAAACGGAACAAATTGAATTTATCAACCGGTATGCACCCGAACACCTCATCATTTCAACTAAAAATGATCTCGAACTGGCCGAAAAAATAACCAACGCCGGTTCGGTTTTCCTCGGAAATTACACCCCGGAAAGCGCCGGCGATTACGCCTCGGGCACCAATCACACCCTGCCGACCAATGGCTGGGCACGGTCGTACAGCGGGGTCAACCTCGGGAGCTTCATGAAAAAAATAACGTTCCAGAAAATCTCTCCGGAAGGGCTGATGAACATCGGCCCCTTCATTGAAAAAATGGCCGCCGCCGAACATCTTGACGCACACAAAAATGCAGTAACATTACGTTTGAATGCTTTAAAAAACAGATAGCTATGGAACTGGAAAAAATTCTTCGAAAAAATATCGCATCGTTAAAACCCTATTCTTCGGCCAGAGACGAATTCACCGGAGAAGCCATGGTTTTTCTCGATGCCAACGAAAATCCTTTTAACCAACCCTACAACCGCTACCCCGATCCGCTTCAGAAAGAGCTGAAAGAAAAAATTGCCCTCATCAAAGAGGTTCGCCCGGAACAGATTTTTCTGGGTAATGGCAGCGACGAGCCCATAGATTTGCTCATCCGGGCCTTTTGCGAACCGGGAGTTGACAACGTGGTGTCCATCAACCCCACCTACGGGATGTACCAGGTAGCTGCCGACATTCACAACGTGGAAGTGAGAAAAGTTTCGCTGACCGAACGTTTTGAACTCGACAGTGAAAAGCTACTGAAAGAAGTAAACGGTTCAACAAAACTCATTTTTTTGTGTTCGCCCAACAACCCGACCGGCAATTGCCTGGATACGGAACAAATTGTTTCCGTTATCCGTCAGTTTAACGGTCTGGTTATCATCGACGAAGCCTACATTGATTTTGCCCCGGGCAAGTCGTTCCTTCCGCAACTGGAAGAATTTCCGAACCTGGTAATTTTGCAAACTTTTTCAAAAGCCTGGGGAATGGCTGGCATCCGGCTGGGAATGGCATTTGCTTCTCCCGAAATTATCCGCGTGCTGAACAAAATTAAATACCCTTACAATCTCAACATTTTAACCCAGCAAAAAGCGCTGGAACTCATTCAAAAATTTGACGACGTAAAGAAATGGGTGAAACTGCTCATTGCCGAACGAAAAAAAATGGCCGACCTTCTGTCGGAATTTCCGTTTGTTGCTGAAATATTTCCTTCCGACGCTAATTTCCTGCTGGTTAAAATGCACGATGCCCGGGGTATTTACGAATATCTGGTCGAAAACGGGATCATCGTGCGCGACCGTTCAAAAATCTATTTGTGCGACGACAGCCTGCGGATTACCATTGGTTCATCGCAGGAAAACGACGCCTTGCTCACTGCCCTTAACGAACTGATATAACCATGAAGAAAAAAGCCTTATTCATCGACCGCGACGGAACATTGATATTCGAGCCCAAAGATGAACAGATTGACTCACTGGAAAAACTCGATTTTATCCCAAAAGTTTTCAGAAACCTCTTTTTTATCCGGAAAAACCTCGACTACGAACTGGTGATGGTCAGCAACCAGGATGGATTGGGGACGGCCTCTTTTCCCGAAGAAACCTTTTGGCCTGTTCACCAGAAAATGCTCCGCGCGTTTGAAAATGAAGGAATCGTTTTCGACGATATCCTGATTGACCGAAGCTTCCCGGCCGACAACGCCCCCACCAGGAAACCGCGCACCGGGCTTCTTACCAACTATTTAAACGGCGATTACGATTTGCAAAACAGCTTTGTGATTGGCGACCGTCTGACCGACATTGAACTGGCCAAAAACCTTGGGGCCAAAGGAATATTGATTAATGCGGGCGACCTGGCCGAAGAACTGGAAAAACTAAACCTGGCCTCGCACTGTGTGCTGGTTTCCGACGACTGGGACGATATTTACGCCTGCGTGGCAGCGCCGGTGCGAACCGCAGAAGTAAAACGGAATACAAAGGAAACCAACATCCGGGTGAAACTGAACCTCGATGGGAATGGTGTTTGTTCCATCTCAACCGGGCTGCACTTTTTCGATCATATGCTCAACCAGATTGGACGCCACGCCGGCGTCGATTTGGAAATTGATGTAAAAGGCGATCTCGAAGTGGACGAACACCACACCATTGAAGACACAGCGCTGGCGCTGGGAGAAGTTTTCAGAACGGCACTGGGAAATAAAAAAGGAATTCAGCGCTATGGCTTTTGTTTACCCATGGACGATTGCCTGGCCATGGCTGCCATCGATTTTGGCGGACGCCCCTGGCTCGTGTGGGACACTGAATTCAAACGCGAAAAAGTTGGCGATATGCCCACCGAAATGTTTATGCATTTTTTCAAATCCTTTTCCGATGCGGCACAATGCAATCTGAACATTAAAGCCGAAGGGAACAATGAACACCATAAGATTGAAGCCATTTTTAAAGCACTGGCCAAAGCCATAAAAATGGCCGTTCAGCGCGATTTGTTTAATTTTGAATTGCCATCAACCAAGGGAATGTTATGAAAAACAAAACAGTTTCCTGCAACGAAAAAAATTCTTCAGTCTGAACATTATTTTTAACAACTATACGGTAAGAATATCCTGAAAATATGAAAACGATAAAACCACTTCGCGAGAAAAAAAATTCGGCCATTTTGCTCATTCACTGCCCCGACAAACAAGGCATTCTGGCAACGGTAACCGAATTTCTGAACAAAAACAACGGGAATATTATTTATCTCGACCAGCATGTCAACCGGCAGGAAGGGATTTTTTACATGCGGGTGGAATGGGAACTGGATGGATTTGCCATTCCCGTCGATAAAATCGGGGAATATTTCGAAACTCTGATTGCCCACCCGCTAAACATGTTCTGGCGGCTCTATTTTACCGACGAAATCCCTCGGATGGCGCTTTTTGTTTCTAAAATGCCCCACTGCCTTTTCGACATTCTCGCGCGGTACACCGCCGGTGAGTGGGACGTTGAAATTCCGCTCATCATCAGCAACCACGAAACGCTCAAACCCGTTGCCGAGCGTTTTGGTATCGATTTCCACTATTTCCCCATTGACAGTGAAAATAAAAAAGAACAGGAGCAAAAAGAAATCGAACTCCTCCGGAAAAACAAAATCGATTTTGTAGTGCTGGCCCGTTACATGCAAATTCTTTCATCCGGGTTCATCAACCAATTTCCCAATCAGATTATTAACATTCACCATTCGTTTTTGCCGGCATTTGCCGGGGCGAAACCCTACCATGCGGCACACGAGCGGGGTGTGAAAATCATCGGGGCAACCAGTCATTATGTAACATCCGATTTGGACGCCGGCCCCATCATCGAGCAGGATGTAACGCGGTGCAGCCATGTGGACACCATTCAAAAACTGATTCGGAAAGGCCGCGATCTGGAAAAAATTGTACTTTCGCAGGCGGTTTATAAACACTTACAACATAAAATTCTCGTATATCATAACCGCACGGTGGTGTTTAACTAAAATATAAAAATGATGAAATACGCGATATTACTTTTCCTGTTAATTATCACAACGACCAACAGTATGGCACAGCTAAAAAGTATTCCTCGCCAGGAAATCCCCGAAGAGTATGGTTACATTGTGAAAACCGGCCAGCCCATGCCCGATTTGGAATTGACGCTTACCGACGGGAAAAAAGTCAACACCGCCGACATGAAAGGGAAAGTGGTGATGCTGCAATTTACGGCAAGCTGGTGTTCGGTATGCCGCAAAGAAATGCCGCACATCGAAAAGGAAATCTGGCTCCGGCACAAAAACAATCCCAACTTTCTGCTGATTGGCGTCGATATGGACGAACCGCTGGAAAAAGTAAAAAAATTTGCCGCCGACATGAAAATCACCTATCCGCTGGCCCTGGACCCCGGCGCAAAAATATTTTACACGTTTGCTGCCAAAGGCGCCGGAGTTACCCGGAATGTAATCATCGATAAAAACGGTAAAATCGTTTATCTTACCCGCCTTTTTAAAGAGGACGAATTCAGGGAAATGAAAGAGGTTATTGATTTTTTACTGAAATAACGAAGGCCAGATAAAAAATTAAAGAAAGGTAAAAAATTGGATTCAATTGTCATCATCAAATACAACGCCGGCAATATCGAGTCGGTAAACAATGCGCTCAACCGGTTGGGAGTAAATGCCTTCATTACAGCCGATCCGGAGAAAATACGCAACGCCGCCAAAGTCATTTTCCCGGGAGTTGGCGAGGCCAGCACCACCATGAAATATCTGCGGGAGCATCAGCTCGACCAGTTGATTGTTTCGCTGAAACAACCGGTTCTGGGAATCTGCCTCGGGTTGCAACTCATGTGTTCACATTCCGAGGAAAACGACACCCCCTGCCTGGGAATTTTCGATGAAAAAGTGAAGCGTTTTATCCCGGCCCCGGGTGAAGAATTTACCACAAAAGTCCCGCACATGGGATGGAACCAGATTGAAAACCTGAAAGGTCAATTGTTTTCAGAAGAAATGAAAAACCAGTACGTTTATTTTGTACACTCGTACTACGCCAGCACAGGAGAACATACGGCAGCAACCTGTAACTACATTGTCCCTTTCAGCGCAGCATTGCAGAAAGGAAATTTTTATGCCACACAATTTCACCCCGAAAAAAGCGGAACTGTAGGCGCAAAGATCCTGGAAAATTTTCTGAAACTTTAAAAATCAACACCATGGACAGATTAACCATCATCAAAGTTGGAGGCAAAGTAGTTGAAGAACCAGAATCGCTCAATGCCCTACTCGACCAGTTTGTAAAGATTTCGGGATATAAACTGCTGGTACATGGAGGCGGCCGCGCGGCAACCGATATG
>CAZHKI010000281.1:0-5715 GCA_964533365.1 uncultured Maribellus sp.
CGAATCGGTTCTTTACTTTGTTTCCGACATGCCCGGAGGACAGGGTGGAAAAGATATCTGGAAAGCTGAAAAACAGGGAGGTTCGTATGACAAACCTGTTAACCTTGGGCCGGCCATCAATACACCCGGCGACGAAATGTTCCCTTATGTGCGCGATAACGGAGAACTCTATTTCTCATCCAATTACCATCCCGGAATGGGCGGGTTCGACCTTTTTATGGCCACCAAAGACGACGACGGGAACTGGGTGCTTGAAAATATGGGTTCTCCCATGAACTCGCCCGGCGATGACTTCGGAATTGCTTTTGTAAAAAACGAAAACAGGGGAATGTTCTCTTCCAACCGGAAAGGTTCACGCAGCGACGATCTTTATTCATTTATGGTTCCACCCAAAATTTTCCAGGCTCAGGGCGAAGTTTTCGATAAAGAGACCAAAACCAAAATCGACGGCGTAACTGTGAGGATTATCGGCACCGACGGAACTAACCTGAAAATGAGGACACAAAATGGCCGTTTTCAGTTGAAATTGCAACCCGAAACCGATTATATTTTTGCCGCTTTTAAAGACGGTTACCTGCGCGACAAAGCCATTGCATCGACGGTGGGACTGACCGACAGCAAGGATTTCAGGTTTGAATTGTTTTTGACAGCCACCGATGCTCCGATAAATATCGACAACATCAATTATGAATTTGGCCGCTGGGAATTGCTCCCCGAATCGAAAATATCACTCGATTCACTGGTGCAAATCCTGGTTTTCAATCCCACCATCACCATCGAACTGATGGCGCATACCGACCATGTGGGCAGCGAACAGTTTAATTTCGAGCTTTCGCAGAAACGTGCCCAAAGCGTGGTGGATTACCTGGTTGAAAAAGGAATCAGCCCGCAGCGGCTGGTCGCCAAGGGTTATGGCGAAACCTGGCCTAAAACCGTAACCCGTAAAATTGCCCAGCAATACGATTTCCTGAAACGCAACGACGAACTGACTGAAGCGTTTATTTTAAAATTAACGCCCGAGCAGCAGGAAATTGCCAAAGCGCTGAACCGCCGGACCGAATTCCGCGTGCTCTCTTCCGATTTCATCGAGAAGTTCGACGCCGAACCTGAAAAATAGTTCTGCCGGACTTAGATTAATACCATTTTTTAAGAGTTGCCCCCTGGAAATAGTGGCTTAAAATTTCGCGGTACGAATATCCTTTTTCGCCCATAACGGCGGCGCCAATCTGGCACAAACCAACTCCGTGTCCCCAGCCGGCGCCGGTAAAGACAAATTTTTTGGGTATGTCGTTTTCAAATTCCAGGCAATCGACAACAAAAGCCGAGCTGTATAAATGTGAGGTTGAGAGCCATTTGCGGATTTCCAATTCTTTCCCCACAATGAGTGTTTTGTGTGTCCCGGTAATTTTTAGTTTGGTCAGCCGCCCTGAAACACCGCGTTCAACCGGTTCGAGATTGATTATCCGGCCGAAATCGATCCCTGAACGGTTTTTTAGCAATTCTGCAATTTCTTTTTGCGAATATTCAACTTTCCAGCGGAAGAAATCGGTGGTTGCCTGGTCATAACCGGGAAGAACCTGTTTCAGGATATTTTTATCGGCCGTATTGCAAAATGCCGGCGGGGTATTCCGAATCCAGGCTTCGGTATTTCGTTGTTGTCAACTACTTTGATGAGGTATGGATGTTGCACCGGTTCCCACACATTTTCAAAATTTTCGGTCACACCGCCGCAACATTTCGAGTAGCGGGCGTCGCAGATTTTTTCATTAAAAGTCAACACTTCTCCCGAAGTTTCTTCCACCGCCTGTACCGCTTTACCGGTGTGCATTTTGGTAATTCCCTGGTAACGCTGGCAATGGTCGTCGGCACACACATCGAAATTGTGGTGATCTTCCCGGTCGTACCATCGTGTGATTTCTTCCCCGGTTTCGTATGAAGTCTGGTAAATTCCACCCTCAGCCCGCAGCGATTTTGTTTTTTCGATTTGCGCCAGCAGCCAGCTCCTTGAAATCACCGCGTGGGCTTTCAGCAAACTGAGTGAACCGGTTTCGTTCATCTCTGAAGAGATCACGCTTTTCAGGTACTCTTCCAAATCAATAATGTTAATTGCCCTTACTTTGCCGTTTTCAGGGACCAGTTTCAAACTCCCTTTAAACCGCTGATTTTCTTGTTGTTCCCAATGAAAATTTACACCGATGGTTACATTTTTCAATTCAAAAAAAGAATGGTTACCAACCGGCGAAATATAAATTGAACCGGCTTTTTTTTCCGAACCTGATTTGCTTTTTATTACCACCTGGTTGTTTTGGAGGGTTGCTCTGAATTCGCCACCATAAAAAGGAGCGTTGTTGTATTCGAATGAACCGGCCAGAACAAACTGAAGTTCCTCGCCGGCAAGAATCCCCACATCAATTTTTGGTTGTGTTTTCATTTTTTTTACCGCAAAGGCGCTGAGACGCAAAGTTTATAATCTGTTTATTGAATGTATCAGGTTTTCAAATTTTTCACTGTCGATGGTAACTTCATGGTAGATTTCGGCAATGTTGGTTTTTGTGATTTTTTTGAAATCGGTTTCGCGTGGCAGCACTAAAATTCCACCCATTTCCACGGCAGCCGGGCTCACAATAATTTGTTTTTCCCCGGTTTCGAAAAAGTACGACGGGCGTTGTTTCCCGCGCGGGAAAATAATAACGCGCCATTTTTTGTTTTCGAAATTGCACAATATGTTCATTATGGGTTCTTCCCCGTTGTGGATTCCGGAGGCTTTGTATATTTTTTCAAAATTTTCCCTGATTTCATTATTGTCATCTGAAATAAAGGCAATCATGCGGCGAAGATAATTCTCCACGGCAATTACTTTTGTTTTTTCCGTTTGAAAAAGAGTTTCAGCAAATTCATTTTCTAAAATTTCAAATTCCTTTTCAACTGGTAATTCTTCTTTTATTACAGCCTGAAAATGAAAGTGGTCGGGCGCCGAAGCGCCACATTGCGGGCCGTTGTAAAAAATGGTAAATCCGGGCAGGTTCCGGCTCAAATCAAGCAAATCAGCAAAATGCGGATAAATTTCCTGCGGAGTGTGTTCTGTTTTTGAAATGGTTAAATGCTGATGGAAAATGGGGTAGGGATTGACCAGGATCAGGTATTTGTTTTGAAACAGAATTCCTTTTTGCTCCGGAGGAAGGTTTTCCAAGCATAAAAAGCACGGGCGACCTGCAATGCTGTTTGCATCGGTTTTTGCCGCCGACGATCGAATCCGTTCAGCATTAAACTGGGCAATGATTTGAAAATGGCCAAAATCGAACGTTCGGGTTTGCAACCGCTGTATTGCATGATAATTTCGGGCAGCGGTTTCCCAGGTTGATTTTTGTTGTACCACCAGCGTAAGTGCCTGGTCGTTCAGGGTTTCAACTGCCCCGAATTGTGCAAGTTCTTGTATGGATATGATTTTGTTTTCCAACACAGCAACTAACTTTTTTGAATCATTAAACGGAATCAAGTTCAAATTATTTTAACTGAAATTGCGACTGCGACTGCAAGCTGCTCACTGCTCACTTCCCACTTTCTTCATCCTTGCTTTCAGTTCAATGGTACGGAGCCGGTCTTTATACAGGTTGTGAGTATTCTGCTTCCGGATATCAAGCGCGGCGTCGGTATTGTCGTCCCATCGGCGGCACAAGTAAACCGGCTCGTAAATGCGCCCGATTTTGTAGTCGCGCGAAATGGCCAGACCCACGGCGTAATCCTCGCCGTAACTTACGTTCGGGATTTTAATTTCGCGCAAAACCGGCGTGTAGAAAGCACGCGGTGCGCCCAGCCCGTTGATACGCAGCGCGTTGTTCGGCCCGTTTTCGGGTGTCCATTCCCGGTGGTCGATAATTCCCGGCGGGATTTCTTCCAGCGCAAAATTGGTCATTTGATAACTGCCAATTACCATCGCGCATTTTTCAGCATAAAATGTATCGACAATTTTTTGAAGTGTGTTTTCCGATGAATATAAATCGTCGCTGTCCAGTTGAACCGCGAATTTCCCGCAGTGCGGACTGAATACGGCTTCGTTCCAGCAACCGCCAATTCCCAGGTCTTTCCTTTCGGGAATAATATGAAGAATTTTCCCTTTTGCTGCATATTCGCTGAGAATTTCAGTCGTTCCGTCGGTGGAGTAATTATCCACCACAATCAGGTTAAACTGAAAATTTGCTTTTTGTTTCAATACAGAATTAATGGCGTCGGCAATGGTTTTTATGCGGTTTTTTACCGGGATAACCACCGAAGCTTCAACCGGAAACGGATGTTCCGAAAAATGGATTTCCTTAAAAGGAGGTTGCAAAAAAGCGCCCATCTTTTTCAAATGGCAGGTGCAGGCAGCTTCCATTTCGATTTGTTTTTCGCGGGCGTTTCTGCTCACATAATCGAATTGTTTCTCGCCCGATTTGCGGGTGTCGGTTTCTTCCATAGTAAAAAGATACTCGGGAATATGGATGATTTCCCCCAGCCGTGAAGCCTGAAGCCGCAAGGCATAAAGTCCGGCAAAACGATATTCATCGCTTTCGAAATTTTTTAAAATATCGGTACGGTAAAACTGCACCGGCCCGAAGTTGAAATCGTCGCGCAGGCTGCCCTGCTGGTAGCCGATAACCGGGTGAAACGACAATTGTCCGTTTTTTAGTTCGATATAGTCGGAATAAACCATTGCGGCACCGGTGTTTTCAGCTACCTGAACCAAGCGTTCCAATGCAAATTGCCCGATTTGAACCGATGTGTTTTGGATGGCCAGTAAGGTAAATTCAGCTTCGCTTTTTTTAGCAATCTTTTTAATGGAATGTGTTGAAAACGGGTGAGCCGAAATTAATGTTTCGGCACCTGTTATATTTACAGGTTCAGGTGAAACGACAAAAATTTTGTGTACAATATGATTTTTCTGAAATTCAGAAATCATATTCCGGGTTTCCTCCAGTCCGCTAAATGCCAGGAAAACATCAGCTTTTCGATTCATGTCTGCGATTTTATTTGAATTTCAGCAAAGGTAAAAAAATGGGAATTGAGAAAAGCTGGTCGCGTTATGATTAAGTGGTTTGTTTGAGATTTTAAATGTCGGCCTGCAGGGATTCGAACCCTGGGCCCGCTGATTAAGAGTCAGCTGCTCTACCAACTGAGCTACAGGCCGATTATTTTTTATGTTTATATTTTTTTCATTTCATCCTGGTCCCTCCCGATATAAACCGGGATGCTCTGCCAACTGAGCTACAGGCCGGATTTGACGGCAAAACTAATGTATTTTTATTTTTGGCGTCACTTTTTTTTGAATTATTTGATTTTGTGGGTTTCATTTAAAGTTTCAGAATAACCGGCTTGCTTGGGGCACTTTCGTTGTTCAGCCGGTCGAGTACTGAAACACGCACCTCATATTTCTTTTTCTTTTGGTTCGACCGGGCAAATCGGCATTCCGTCTCTTTCACCACTGATAAAATGAACCCGGGGTTGGACGCATCAAAAGGAATTCCTTTTTCGTTGAGATATACCACATACTGCCAGGAATCACCTGGATTTTTCACTTTCCATTTTACTTTTTTCCCGGGGTTTCTGATTTTTGAAACCGGTTGCGGGGGAATACTGTCGATCCACGGCATGGGCGGGACAATGGCTGCCTGTTTGTATAAATTTTGTTTCAGGCTGTCCTGGAATCCCATCAAATCGCGGTTAAAATGTTTGCTGCTG
>CAZHKI010000282.1:0-5703 GCA_964533365.1 uncultured Maribellus sp.
GCACATACGGGTCGGCCGCAAGCTGCCCGTCAATCCACTGCGCGTTCCAGCGCCATATATGACGATTCACCTGCAAACGGGGTTGATTTTCCCAGCTCGACCCTGATGTTTTCATCGATACAGTTGATGATGTGAGCTTTTTTGGGTGAAGCTTCTTTGGTTGTCCGGATATGGTTAAAACTAATGTTGTTGATGTCGAGCGCTTTCCGGTGGTAGGCGGCAACTTTCGGAGAACCGTAAACAATGGGTGTACACATTTCCAGAATCCGCGGGTCCATCAGCGTTTTCATAATTACTTCATAACCAATCCCATTAATGTCGCCGTGCGATATCCCTACTTTTATACTATTTTCCTGAGCCATTTTATTTCTGTTTCTTAGTAAAGGTGAATCCTTAAAAAGTGGAGCAAAGTTAAGTTTTTAATTGAATTTTTTCAAAAAGTTATAGATCAGACGTGTGCCAAATCCGGTGCCGCCTGCCGGGATGTAACTGTCGGTTTCTGCAAAATAGGAAACTCCTGCCATGTCGAGGTGAATCCAGGGGTAGGCGGTAAAGTGTTCGAGGAATTTTCCGGCTACAATAGACTGTGCTTCCCGTGCGCCGAGATTGTTCAGATCGGCAACCTGCGATTTAAGCGATTTGGCGTATTCTTCCCATAACGGCATTTCGATGATCCGTTCGTAGGTTTCTTCGCCTGCCTGTTTCATTTTTTGAAGATATTCCGAAGTGTTTCCCATTCCAACGGCCGCCTGGTTTCCTGCCACAATTTCGGCGGCGCCGGTAAGCGTGGCCATGTCGATGACCAGTTGGGGCGAATATTTTTTTGCATAACCCAGGGCGTCAGCCAGGATAAGGCGGCCTTCGGCGTCGGTGTTTTTAATCTCCACGGTGGTACCGTCGAACAAGGTAATGATGTCGCCCGGGACATAGGCATTGCCGTCGGGACGGTTGTCGGTAGCCGGAATAAGGCCAATAACGTGAACCGGGAGGTGATTTTTTGCTGCTGCATAAATGGCAGTTGCCACCACGGCAGCCCCGGCCATATCGCATTTCATGTAATCCATCGATTTCGGTGTGGGTTTCAGGCTCAAACCACCGGTGTCGAATACAATGCCTTTGCCAACCAGTATCACGGGTTTTTTATTGTTCGCATTTTCCGGTTTCCATTCCAGAATGGTAAACGTTGGCGGATCGATGCTTCCTTTGTTCACCGCCAGCAACCCGCCCATTTTAAGGGCTTCAATTTTCTGCCTGTTAAATACTTCAACGTCAAAACCAGCTTCTTCCCCAAGTTTCTCAATCTCGCACGAAAGTTGGGAAGCGGTTAAATACGAAAGCGGTTCATTGACCCAGTTGCGGGCATGGAAAACTGCTTTTACCAGCGTTTGCAGCTCTTTTATGTTTTCTTCGCCGGTTGCTTCATCCAAAATCAGTATTTCAGAAACTTCAAAATCCTCTTTTTCCTTTTTATATTTCGAAAAAGTGTAACCCGCCAGTAGCAACCCTTCCAAAAATGGGAGCATCAGGCCGGGCTGGCTGAAACTGAGCAATTGCACAGAACGAATTTTTTCCGTTTTCAGCACGCTGAAAAGTTTTGCCCCGGCTTTGCGTGCTGCTTCTTCCCGGCTGAAAGTTTCTTTTGTATCTTTTATTTTGCCAAAGAAATAAACAGCAGGATATTTAAATACAGTACAATCGTCCACTTTTTCCAGTTTCCCTTTCAGATAAACGGTTTCATTTTCGTCTAAAAACTGATGGGAAACCTGGTTGGAATTATCAATTAGAATTGCTGTTGAGGTGTTTTTTCTGATCTGGGTTATTTTGTTAATCCTGGTGTTCATGGTTCAAAAAAATTTTGCTAAAAATAATACAATAAACCTTTTTCGCGAAGAACCTTTTCATTTAACAGGAGAAACGGTAACAGGTTTAATCTGGAAACAGTAAGGTAATAAAATTGTGCATTTCAGTAATCATATTCCAAAGTAAGGAAAGATTCTTAAAATTTTCTATCTTTAGGTGCCGGCATGTTTTTATCCGGTGCATTTTATTGAATGACTATATATTAACATTGAAAACAGACGGATAAACCTGATAAAAACAAATTGCCGGTTTTGTTTATGTTTTCTCTTTTTCAATTGAACATTTTGTTTTACAGAAACGTTATTTTTTCGTATTAACCAGAAATAATAATTCAGATTATTATGTTCTTGTAAAAGAAATGAATTGAAATTAATCAGCACCTAATGAAGAGAGTAGCAGTAGTAGGATCCGGTTTCTCAAGCCTTTCAGCCGCATGTTATCTGGCCAGGGCCGGATGCCAGGTTACGGTTTATGAAAAAAATGAAACCATAGGCGGACGGGCAAGAAAATTTTCAGCGAATGGTTTTTCATTCGATATGGGCCCCACCTGGTACTGGATGCCCGATGTTTATGAGAATTTTTTTGCTGATTTTGGAAAATCAACTACAGATTATTATCAACTGACCCAACTGGAACCTGCCTACCAAATTTATTTTGGTAAAAACGAAGTGCTGGTGATTCCCGGCAACCTCGACGCGATATATGAAACTTTTGAAAACGAAGAGCCTGGGAGCAAGCAGTTCCTCAAACGGTTTCTCGAAACAGCGGCCTACAATTACAATGTAGCCATGAAAAAGGTGATTGAGAAGCAGGGAAAATCGTTTGGAGAACTGATTATGACCGAAACCGTGGTAAGCGTGGGACAATTTGTTAAAAGCATCAGCCGGGTCATTAGAAAAAACATCAAAAACGAAAAACTGGCGCAGGCGCTCGAGTTTCCGGTACTTTTTCTGGGCGCCAAACCATCAAAAACGCCTGCTTTCTATTCCATTATGAATTATGCCGATCTGGTTTTAGGAACCTGGTATCCAAAAGGCGGATTTTTCAGCGTGGTCGATGGATTTCGGAATCTTCTTGAAGAATTGGGTGGAAAAATTCAAACCGGATCAACCGTGGAAAAAATATTGGTAGAAAACCGGAAAACCGTTGCCATACAGGTGAATGGCGAAAAAATACCAGTTGAATTTGTTATTTCCGGAGCCGATTATCACCACTCTGAATTTCTGATCGAAAAACCATTTCGAAATTATACACCGAAATACTGGGAAAAGAAAACGTTTGCCCCTTCGGCCATCATGTATTTTGTAGGTTTTAACCGCAAACTGAAAAACCTGGAGCACCACACCTTGTTTTTTGATACCCGTTTCGACGAACATGCCCGAAAAATTTACGATACACCAGGTTGGCCCGAAAAGCCGCTTTTTTATGCCAGTTTCCCCAGCCTGACCGATCCGGGGTGCGCCCCACCCGGAAACGAAGCGGCAATCATATTAATTCCGGTGGCGCCGGGCCTTCAGGATAACGATACTGTTAAAGAAAAATATTTCAATCAGGTAATGGAACGGATGGAGGAAATGACCGGGCAGGAACTGGCCAGCTCCGTGATTTTCAAAAAAACGTATGGAATTTCTGACTTTGAGCGCGATTATTTTGCGTTCAAGGGAAATGCCTACGGGCTGGCAAACACACTCATGCAGACTGCTTTTCTGAAACCCAAAATGCAAAACCGAAAGATTGAAAACCTGTTATATTCCGGTCAGTTGACTGTTCCGGGGCCGGGTGTGCCCCCATCCATTATTTCAGGAAAAATTGCCGCAAAAGCTGCGCTTGAAAAGTTAAATGCCGATGGATAGAAAATATGAAAATACTTCATTCCGGTGCAGCAGGGTGGTTACCCGGACTTACAGCACTTCTTTTTCGCTGGGCGTGATGATGCTGCACTCTTCGCTGCGGGATGCCATTTATAGCATTTATGGCTTTGTTCGGTTAGCCGATGAAATTGTCGATACGTTTCACGAATTCAACAAAGCAGAACTGTTGCAGCGCTTCGAAGAAGATTTTTACAGCGCAATGGACGAAGGGATCAGCCTCAATCCCATCCTAAACGCGTTTCAGCAAACCGTGAAAAAGTATTCCATCGACAACCAACTTATTCAGGCATTTTTATCAAGCATGAAAAGTGATCTCACCCAAAAGGAATTCACCAACGAGGAAATCAAAAATTACATATACGGTTCGGCCGATGTGGTTGGCCTGATGTGCCTTAAGGTTTTTACCGGCGGCAACAACGAACGGTACGTAGAGCTGAAACCTTTTGCCATGAAACTGGGTTCCGCTTTTCAAAAAGTAAATTTTCTGCGCGATTTGAACCAGGACAAAAATTTTTTACAGCGGGTTTATTTCCCTGAACTGAATCATCATTCGCTGGACGCTGAAACAAAGAATAATATTATCAGCGATATTGAATCGGAGTTTGCCGAAGCGCTGAAAGGCATTAAAAAATTGCCAAACACATCGAAAGCTGGTGTTTATACTGCATTCCTTTATTACCGGGCCCTTTTGCGTAAAATCAATAAAACACCGCCCTCCGAAATGGATTCGGGCCGCATCCGGATTTCGAATGCCCGGAAAACGGGATTGTTACTGGCAGCATGGATTTGTGTAAAACTTAATGTATTGTAAAATGGTTATCTGGGTTGACGAAAATGACAATGAACTGGGATTTGTTGAAAAAATGGAAGCGCACCACAAAGGGATGCTGCACCGCGCTATTTCGGTCATCATTTTAAATTCGAAAGGTGAAATGCTCCTTCAGCAACGGGCAGGTGGAAAATACCATTCTGCCGGTTTGTGGACCAACACCTGCTGCAGCCATCCGGCACCGGGCGAAAGCGCTCGCGACGCTGCACACCGGCGGCTGTTCGAAGAAATGGGAATCACAGCCAACCTTCGTTTTATCCGGAAATTTCACTACAAGACTGGTTTCGATAACGGTCTCACCGAAAATGAAATCGATTATGTTTTTGTCGGTTCTTCCGACGACATTCCCGAAGTTCATCCCGGCGAGGTGGAAAGCTACCGGTATGTGAACCTGGATTCGCTGAAAACGGATCTGGATAAAAATCCGCAGCATTATACCGTTTGGTTCCGGATGATCATGCAAAACCCTGAAATTCTGGATTATTTTGAAACTATAACCTTGAAAAAATGGGAATAATCATCGTTTTGTTAACAGGTCTCGGCACATTTGTGCTGATGGAAGGTGTGGCCTGGCTGGCCCACAAATACCTGATGCATGGTTATCTGTGGTATTTGCACCGCGATCACCACCAGCCGCAGTTTAAAAAAGAAGGCTCGTTTTTCGAAAAAAACGATTGGTTTTTTGTCATTTTTGCCCTGCCTTCCATGGTCTTTTACATTTGGGGAAGTTTGGCCCAAAGCGCCGTCTTATTTGCTGTGGCCATTGGAATTACCGGTTATGGATTTGCCTATTTCATTTTTCATGAAGTGGTTTTTCACCGCCGGCTCAACTGGTTCAGAAAATGGAAAAGCCCATACATCCGGGCGCTTAAAAAAGCCCATTCGGCGCACCATCGCCATTTAAACCACGAAAACGGCGAGTGTTTCGGGTTGCTGGTTTTTCCATGCCGGTTTTTAAAATCAGAAATCAAAAAAACATGAGCCTGTATCTTATTGTCATTGTTTTAACGGTGATTGTGCCGCTGTTGCTGAGTTTCGAAAAAAACCTGAAGTTTTACCGGCAGTGGAAATTTTTACTTCCCGCAATTTTCCTTGTCATGATTTTTTTTGTCGCCTGGGACACGGTGTTTGTAACCCGCGGAT
>CAZHKI010000283.1:0-5692 GCA_964533365.1 uncultured Maribellus sp.
TTCGCCCGACGTGGTGGTGGGAGTGGGCGCCTTTGACGCGCATCTCGGGGCGGTAGGCGCCGAAATTGAACCATACTATGTTTCGAAGGTGATGGGAACATCGACCTGCGATATGCTGATTGCCCCGATGGAAGAAGTGGGGGATAAGCTGGTGAATGGAATATGCGGACAGGTGGACGGCTCCATCATACCTGGAATGTTGGGACTGGAAGCTGGGCAATCGGCATTTGGCGATATTTATGCCTGGTTTAAACGGGTACTTGAATGGCCGCTGCAGAATATTCTTGCTGAAACACAACTGGTGGATGAACAAACAAAACAGAAACTGCTGAATGAAACATCCAATAAAATTATAGCAAAATTGAGTGAAGAAGCAGCAAAAATACCCATTGACGACAGCGGGATTGTAGCACTTGACTGGATGAACGGACGCCGCACACCCGATGCGAATCAGGCATTGAAAGGCGCCATTGCCGGATTAAACCTGGGTTCCGACGCCCCGCGGATTTTCCGGGCACTGGTGGAAGCCACGGCTTTTGGTTCAAAAGCCATTAACGACCGGTTTATTTCGGAAGGCGTTCGGATTGACGGCGTGATTGCACTGGGGGGCGTGGCCAAAAAATCACCGCTGGTGATGCAGATTGTGGCCGATGTGCTGAACATGCCCATAAAAGTGGCCCGCTCGGAACAGGCTTGTGCACTGGGTTCGGCCATGGCCGCTGCCGTGGCTGCCGGCGTTTATTCCACCACAGCCGAAGCCCAGAATAAAATGGGCGGCGGAATTGAAACGGAATATTTCCCGATTCCTGAAAACGTGGATAAATACCAGGCCCTGTATGAGAAATATAAAAAGTTTGGAAAATTTATCGAGTTTGAATATTAACCATTAGATTTTAATCAGTAAATAACTGATGTTAGTGAATATAACTCTTTAAGGAAATGCAGTTAATTACGATCAAAGAATCACATTATGCATCGGATTTGGCAGTGTTGAAAAGTCGTCTGGAATCTGAAGGTATTGAATGTTTTCTTGATGGTGAACTCACATCGCAGGTTTTAAGCCATATTCCGTCGATGAGTGCAAAACTTCAGGTTTATGAAGCTGATTTGCCCCGGGTGGCTGCGATTCTGAAAGAAACCGGCGAATGGGAAACGGTTGAATCCCAAACCGTTTGTCCAAAATGTGGTTCCGAAGATATTCAGGTAAAACAAAGTTTTGCCAACGGATTGAAAATTGGATTTGCGTTTCTTACATCGCTTGTTACATTTGAGCCGTTGAGGAATGGAATCAAATCAGCAACGTACAGGTGCCGGAATTGTAAATTTGAATTTCGTACATAACCATAAAAAAACGGGCATCTTTAATTAAAATGCCCGTTTTTTATTCCTTAAGAATCAACTATTTTTCCTCGAAACAATATAACGAATGAAAACCCCGCAAAATCAGTTCGTTGCCCACAATAACCGGTGAAGCGTGAAAGTTATCGTCCAGTTCGTTTGAAGCCAGTACTTCAAATTTTTCTCCGGCTTTGATTACCATACAAACGTTATTGGCTGCAATGTAAATTCGGTTGCCCACGCCGCTTGGTGATGAATATAGTGTGCTGATTTTTTCAAGCTTTTCGTTGGTGTAAAATTCATTTCCTGTTTTTGCATCAAGACAGGTCAGAAAACCGTTGTTTACCCGGAGGAAATAGAGTTTCCCGTTCATTAGCAAAGGATTGGGAGTGTAAGGCGTATTCTTGTCGTACCGCCACAAAACAGCATTACTTTGCGAAATATCGCCTTTTGCCTTTGCCAGGTCAATGGCTTGCAGGGCGCTCCCCCTGAACCCGCTCATCACGTAGAGAATTCCGTTTTCGTAAACAGGGTTTGGGATTACATTGCGGGTTAAACCGGTTGTAGTCCAGATGACTTCGCCGGTTTCATAATCATAACTCCTTACCTGGTTGGTTGCGCTGGCAATTACCTGCGTTTTTCCGTTAACCTCTACGACAAAGGGCGACGCCCACGAAGTGCCTTCGTCGCGGGCTGCCCGCCATTCCTCATTTCCGGTTTTCTTATCCAGCGCCACCAGAAACGATTCGCCTTCGTGGTCCCACTGGATAAACAACCTGTCCTTGTATAAAAATGGAGAACTTCCTTCCCCGAAATTCATGTGTTTTTGCATCTGCCCGAAATCTTTCTGCCAGAGAATTTTCCCGTTGAAGTCGAGGCAGTGGATTCCGCGCGAACCGAAATAGGCGTATATAAGTTCCCCGTCGGTGCAGGGTGAATTCGAAGCCCAGCTTCCCAGTTCGTGTGTGCTTTCCTGCGGCATCTCCTGGGCAACCGTTGTTTCCCACAGAATCTTTCCATTTTCGCAGTTAACCAGAATCACTTTGTATTCATGGACTTTGTCGGTTTGTGAGCCCGACATCCGGCGTTCTCCCTCACTTTGTGCCCCGTCGCCTGGCTTTTCACCTTTTACTTCGGTGGCCACCGCCGTTTGAATAATAATTTTATCGTCCCAAACGATGGGCGTTGCATGTCCTTTCCCCGGAATTGGCGTTTTCCATTTCAGGTTTTTGGTTTCGCTGAATGCAACCGGGGGACTTCCTTTTATGGCAGCTCCTGTTCCCAGCGGGCCACGCCACTGAGGCCAGTAGTTTGCCGCTTCGCTGTTCTGAGCCTGTGCCGTGAAATTCAGGTTCATTAATAAAGCGGATAAAATGGTAATGATGATTTTAGATGTGGTTTTCATATTAATTAATGTTTCAGTTTTTGACTAAAATAGAGTTTCAAGGTTTAATTTCCAAAAAATCATAAACGATTGATTGATATTTTGTTGTAAGAAATACTTCCCGTTGAAGACGAAATTGAGATTTTCGTTTTTCTGAAAATCACCAGGGTGTGAATTTCCATTTGTGAAAGAGAAATTTTAGGTGGTTTTTGAAAATGTGAAGAAGTTAAAACTGAGTTTCTTCTGCAATAGTTATTTTTTTCTCAATATTATGAAACAAAGCTATATAGGTTGTAATTAGTCAACGTGAATGGTTTTATCCCGGGTGTCATCATCGGTGAACCTTCTGATTTTGATGTTGAGATAAGCAAACAGGATGGTCATCAGCGGGCTTATAATATTGAAAAAAGCATACGGTGCATAAGCCCAGGTATCGACGCCCAAAACCCTCGATTGCGTGGCGCCGCAGGTATTCCACGGGATGAGCACCGAGGTCATGGTTCCGCTGTCTTCCAGTGTGCGGCTCAGAACTTCCGGTTTTAATCCTTTGTCTTCATACGCTTTCCGGAACATTCTTCCCGGCACTACAATGGCCAGGTACTGATCGGAAGCGGTGGTATTGAAAAAGGCGCAGGTAACCACAGTCGATGCAACCAGTCCGCCGGTGCTTTTGGCATATTTTACAATGGGGCGGGTAATCCGTTTCAGCAAACCGGCCGATTCCATAATTCCGCCAAAAACCATCGCCGACAGAATCAGCCAAATGGTGTCGAGCATGCCGCGCATACCTGTTGTGGAGAGCAGTTCCGAAACTTTTTCATCAGAAGTCTGCAGCGAAACATCGCCAAACATGGCCTGCATAACCGACATGTAGGATGCCTTTGCATAATTACCTTCGATACCGGAAAGTTCGTGAATGATGTGAGGCTGAAAAATTACAGCAAAAATGGCGCCCAGCAACGTACCGGCAAATAATGCGGGTAGCGGCGGAACTTTTAAGATGATAATGGTAATCAGCAAAACAGGTACAAGAATCAGCAACAAGTTGGTATTGAATGTACCGGAAATGGCGCTTTGTACATTCGCCACATCGACAAGGGCGCCTGAAAAATCGTAACGAAAACCAATCACAAGAAAAATAATCAATGTCAGGGCCATCGACGGAACCGTGGTGTTCGTCATGTACCGGATGTGGGTAAACAAATCGGTACCGGCCATCGCGGGCGCCAGGTTGGTGGTATCGCTCAGCGGGCTCATTTTATCGCCAAAATAGGCGCCGCTCACAATGGCCCCGGCCACCACCGCTTCGTTGATTCCCAACGCTTTCCCAATTCCCAGCAAAGCAACCCCAATCGTGGCAATGGTTGACCACGAACTGCCGGTGGTCACACTTACCACTGCGCTCACAATTACGGCGGTAAACAGAAATATTTTAGGATTGATAATGTCAAGGCCGTAATATATCATTACCGGCACCACGCCGCTGATCATCCAGGTGCCGGCCAGCGAACCAATCAGCAGTAAAATCAATATCGAAGGCATGGCCGAACCAATTGTGGTCACAATCTTATCCCTGATGGCATCCCAGGTTAATCCCAGCCGGATGGAAATCACCCCGGCAATGGCAGCGGCAAGCAGTAATGCAATCTGGTTGGGGCCGGCCAGGGTATCCTCAAAAAGAAATACGTTCAGCGATAACAAAATTATCAAAATGATGATGGGAAAAAGTGCTCCGGCCAGGCTCGCTTCTCGTTTCATTCGGTTCGAATTTTTCTGAATTTTATTAAAAATTGCCAAACTACTATTTTTATCCAAAACAGAAATCTTTTTACGCCGAAATTCATTCACCTTTGATAAATAAAAATTCAGATTACCGGTAATAATTTATTGTTTTTATCTTCGTTTTTTAAAAGGTTGAATAGAAATACTATGAAGGGATTTTTTCAGAAAACAGGATTACTTACATTCATCATTATCATCATCAGTTTTGCAACTCACGCACAGCGAAGCAGCGGAATTGCGGTTGAAGGGAAAGTCAGTGTACAGGCAGGCGCGGTGGAAGGCGCTGTTATTCAGATGTACCAGGACGGCCGCCGGCTGGATAATTACGGAATTGGCCCCGATGGAACGTACAAGGTTGAACTCCCATATAACCATAAATTTGAATTGATATTTACCCTGAAAGGAAATTTTTCACAAAAAATTGCAATCGATTCTAATGTCCCGGCACGGGTATTGCAAACCGATCCACGGTTTCCCCCGTTTCCTGTCAACATCAACCTGTTCACCGAAATCCCCGGAATCGACCGTTCATTCTCCGAAAACACCGTGCTGAAAATTTATTACAGCGAACAGGTTGATAATTTCATTTCCGATTTGTATTACAACGATGCTCAGATTAAAATATTAATTGATCAGGCCGTACTGAAATCGCAGATGGTTGGAAAAGAGGCCGACTATTTATCGAAGCTGACCAGGGCTGAGTTGGCTGAAATGCGGAGGGAATATGACAAACTGCTGGAAGAAGCCGGAAAAGAATACCGCAATGAACAGTTTCTGAATGCTCTCGACGGTTACAAAGCCGCCAGCCAGATTTTTCCCCGCGAACAGTATCCCAAAGATCGCATTGCTGAAATCAACGATTTGCTGGGAATGATGATGGTGGCTGCTGATTTGGACAAAGCCCTGGCCGAACGTTTTGCCAAACTGGTTGCCCAGGCCGACCAGGCTTTTTTTGCCAAAAACTATTTCGAAGCGGTTAACCTTTACAACCGGGCTTTATCCATCAAGCCAAACGACAATCATGTCACCCAGCAGGTGAAGCAAATCAACGATTTACTGAAGCAGCAACAAACTGAACAGGAGTACCAGGATTTGATTGTTCGGGGTAACAACGCTTTCAATGAAATGCTTTTCGAGGCTGCCCTGAAAATTTTTACCGAAGCTTCCAGTGTGAAACCCAATGAGAGT
>CAZHKI010000284.1:0-1196 GCA_964533365.1 uncultured Maribellus sp.
TGACCACCGAAACCGGCGCCGGACAGTGGGGATCGGCCCTGTCGTTTGCCTGTGCCCAGTTAGGTGGAATAGAATGTAAAGTATATATGGTCCGCATCAGTTTCGACCAGAAACCGTTCCGGAAAATGATGATGGAAACCTGGGGAGGGAAGTGTGTTGCCAGTCCCAGCATGGAAACCCAGGCCGGGCGCGATATTCTTGCCCAATATCCCGATACTCCCGGCAGCCTGGGAATTGCCATTTCCGAAGCCATCGAAGAGGCTGTTTCCGACCCCAAAGGTGAAACCCGTTATTCGCTGGGCTCGGTGCTGAACCACGTGATGATCCATCAATCGATTATCGGGCTGGAAGCCAAAAAACAATTAACCAAAGTGGGCATCAAAAATCCCGACATTGTCATTGGTTGCTGCGGCGGCGGCAGTAATTTCGCCGGAATTTCGTTTCCGTTCATGTACGATAAAATTCACGGCGCCAACATTCAGATTATCGGGGTGGAACCCTTTAGCTGCCCGACCCTTACCAAAGCCCCGTTTGTTTACGACCATGGCGATGTGGCTAAAATGACCCCGCTGCTGGCTATGCACAGCCTCGGACACAATTTTATTGCTGCGCCGATTCACGCCGGGGGATTACGTTATCACGGAATGTCGCCGATGGTAAGCGCTTCGCTGAAAGACGGACTGATGGATGCTGTTGCTATCCATCAAAGCGAATGTTTTGAAGCCGGCCTTTTATTTGCCAAAACCGAAGGGATCATTCCTGCCCCGGAAACAACCCACGCCATTGCTGCAACCATCCGCGAAGCATTAAAAGCCAAAGAAGAAGGTAAAGAAAAAGTAATCCTGTTCAATTTCACCGGCCACGGAATTCTGGATCTGGTAGGATACAACAAATACCTGAAAGGTGAATTACACGATTTTGAATATCCGGAATCGGAAATTGCCGACAACCTGAAAAAACTGGAAGGCTACCCAATGCCTAAATAGAAAACAGCCCCCTCCTGGCCTCCCCCGAAGGGTGAGGGATAAATAAAAAACGTGCTGCAAATTGGATTTTGCCGCACGTTTTTTATTTTTCAGAATAACGGCTACTCCGGTTTTAAAAAAAACCAAATTCTTTGACGGTTTCTGTTCTCCCGGTTAAATCTTTTTGAATTCTTCATTTTCCTTGAAGAAGTAAATCTCATCTGCGAATCG
>CAZHKI010000284.1:1206-3134 GCA_964533365.1 uncultured Maribellus sp.
GGGGAGCCTCCCTAAATAGTTATTTTTGGCCTATGAATTATGAATGTTTAATTTGCCAGGTGAAGTCGCTGCAGCAGCGGCTCGAAAAATTCGAAATTGCAGAATCCGAACGCGACCACGTGGTTCGCGAACTGATGATAAAAATTGCAGCCATCGATTTGGAGCAAAGTTACTCGCCGGAGATTACCCGCGACATCATTGAGCGGTTAAAAGATTTTTCGACAGTTGCCGATGCTTATCAAAAGGAAAAAGACGAGAGCAACCGGGAATTTTTAAGTCGTTACAACGAACTGAAGGAGTTGGTGCGCAGTTCGGAAGATCCGTTTGATACGGCCATGCGGCTTGCCATTGCCGGCAACATCATCGATTTTGGGCCAACCAGCCATTTCGATGTGGAAGGAACTTTCAGGAAAGTACTCGACGGAAAACTGGCCATCGATCATTCGCAACAGTTAAAAGCCGAAATTGAAAAAGCTGAAACCATTTTATACCTGGGCGACAACTGCGGAGAAATTGTCCTCGACAAACTGTTCCTCGAAACCATGGGTCACCCTAATGTATGGTTTGCTGTGCGGGGCGTTCCGGTTTTAAACGATGTCACCGAAAAAGAAGCCCGCGAGGTGGGAATCGGCGATTTTGCCCAAATTATCAGCAATGGCGACGATGCCCCGTCAACCCTGCTGCACCGCGTAAGCGACGAATTCCGTAAAATCTACGACAAAGCCGGGTTAATCATTTCAAAAGGAATGGGCAACTACGAAGGGTTAATGTACGAAACCGATCCCCGGATTTTTTTCCTGATGATGGTCAAATGCCCGGTTGTTGCGCAAATAACTGGAGCACAAAAAGGAACTCCGGTGGTCATACAGAACCGGCGCTGATTTTCTGAAAAAAAATGCCCGCACAAACCGTACGGGCGCAAGTAAGAAAGATCAGTTTAACCTTTTACCGGATGTTTCCTGTTATCACGGATATTATAATTCAATGGGTTTCCCGTTGTAAAAATCAAGGATTTTAGTTCGGAAAATGTATTCGTACCTTGCCTGCAAATGTTCCGATTGGGCAACCGTCAGGTTATTTTTGCTCTGGTTGTATTCCACCGAGTTGACCATTCCCACGCTAAATTTTTCTTCGGTGTAACGAAAAGCTTCCTGGGTTGATTTTACTGCTTTTTCGCTTGAAACATAACGGTTGAACGAAGCCAGTGCATTGGTGTAAGCCTGTTCAATTTCCTTGCGCAGTAAATTCGATGTGGTCTGAAGCCTGTACTGATAATCCATCAGTTGCAGTTTCGAGTTCGAAATGTTGTTTTTTGCCTGGAAACGGTTGAATATCGGGATGTTTAGGGTAAATCCCAATCCATACCGTTCGTTGTTTTTCAACTGTTCGCCAAAGGGAATAACTTCGCGTGTACCCGTAGTGGAGTTCATACGCATGTAATTGTCGTTGTAATTGTTGTAATAATTGGCGCCAAAACTCAAATCGGGCAAAACAGCGCCTTTGGCAATGTCCAGTTGGCGTTCCATGCTCTTCACCCGCATTTGCGACGCGATAATTTCAGGCCTGACATTCAAAGCATTCTTGTAAACATCGAACGAATTGGCCATGGTCACATAGGCTTTGATTTCGGGCAAAGCAGGTTTTTCAATTTTAAAACTTTCGGCAATGGGCAATTCCAGAAACTGGTACAGGGTGAGGTAGGACAGTTGAACCTGATTTTGGTTGTTTACCAGTTGCAGTTCCTCTCGGGCCAGTTGGGCTTCAATTTCAAGGAGCGCACCGCGGGCCAGGCTGCCGGCATCGACCAGTTGCCGGGTACGGTCAATTTGCTGCCGGGTAACTTCAATATTGGCTTCGGCAACCGAAACCAGTTCTTCGGCAAATAATATTTCAAGATATGAGGCGGCAATGCTTAACGTCACATCGTC
>CAZHKI010000284.1:3144-5654 GCA_964533365.1 uncultured Maribellus sp.
TTGTTTTTTGCAAATCCTGCAGGCTGGCCTGCAAATCCAGTTCCCGCTGGGCAATGGTATTTTTCAGCGAGAAACCGTTAAACAGGGTTATGCTTGCCCCCAGTCCCCCCGACAGGCTGGTCGAATTCACGTTTTCGTACGTGTTTTCGTAGGTCAGCGAACGGCCGAAATTGTAATTGTTACCGACTTGTCCGTTCAGCGATGGCAACCGGTCGGATTTTGCCTGATGCAGCAGGTTTTGCTGGTATTGATTATTTAAAGCCTGTTGTTTGATTTGGATATTATTTTCGATGGCATAATCAATACAGTTTTGTAACGACCAGATTTTTTGTGCATGAACTGCCGGGACAGCGCTCACTAAAATAATACCAACCAAAAGGATAAAAAGATTCTTCATCATATTTTGTTTTTTTATTGAAGCTAAATTATATAAACCTGACTGAACTACCTACGGTTATCCATTTTTGGATTCAGTTTCCTTCTGTTTTTTCGGATCGATTTTTTCCCCTTTCACTTTATCTTCCAGTTTCAGCCCTTCCGATATTTCAATGTTTATTCCGTCGGACAACCCGGTTTTCACATACCGCTTTTCAAACTGTTGTTCCATGCCCGTTTGAACTTCAACATACGACGAGTCGTTTTCAAATTTCAGCATTCCTTCGGGAATCACCATCACGCTGTCTTTGCGGTCGAGCACAATGTTTGCGTTGGCGCTGTACCCTGCCCTGATGAACTGCCCCTCTTTCAACTGCACGTCGGCTTTGATTTCAAACTGAATGGCGCCGTTTTCCTCTTTCCCCTTAGGTGAAATGTAGGCCAAAACAGCTTCAAACTTTTCCTTGTCGATAGCGCCGATTTCCAGTTCAATGGGCATACCTTCCTTAATTTTCCCTACTTCGGTTTCGTCCACCTTGCCTTCGAAAATCATATCGTTCATGTCAGCGACAATCGCAATGGTGGTCCCGTCGTTAAACGTGTTCGACTGTATCACCGAATTTCCCACTTCCACCGGGACATCGAGCACCATTCCGTCGTTATTTGAACGGACCAGCGTATTAGTAGCCGTTTTAGCTGTTTTTGTTACACCGTTTTTAATTAATTCCAGATTATTTTCGGCTGCTGTTAATTCTTCTTTTGCCGAATCGTAACTCACCTTGGCTGTTTTAAAATCAGCATACGAAATGACACTCTTCTCGAAAAGTTTTTGTTGCCGTTCGTAATCAATCTGGGCATCCTCATAACTGATTTTGGCACGGTTCAGACGGGTTTCGGCGCTGTTCAGGTTAACCATGTCGGGAATAATTTTAATCCGGGCAATGACCTGGCCTTTGGCAATGCGGTCGCCGGCCTGAACATAAAGCTCGTCGATAATTCCCGAAACCTGTGGTTTAATTTCAATTTCGAAACGAGGCACCACCGAACCGGTTGCCACGGTTTTCATGATTACATCGCTTACAAACGGCGATTGGATTTCAAATACATCGGGTTTCTTCTTCGATTTGTTGTAGAGGAAAAACAACGTTCCCGCGAAAATTCCCACTAATACAACAATTCCAAAAATTCGTAATACTTTTTTCATGACTTTTATTCTTTTTGTTTCTGTTTAATTCATCATTCGATATTCAACGTTCGACATTCTACATTCTAAATCCCTTCATCGCGCAAAGCGTCGATGGGTTTGATGCTCACCGCGCGTTTGGCCGGGACAAGGCCGGCAACAATTCCCGAAACCACCAGTACCGACAAGGCGCCAACGGCCATTTGAAAACTTACTTCGGGCCTGCGGAAAAACATTTCGTCGCTACCGGAATCCAAAGCCATATTTACCAGTTCGAGCAATCCGATTCCCATCGACAGGCCAATGTAACCCGCAATCACCGTGAGGAACACGCTTTCGGACACAATATGCAGGATAACATTCGCGGGGGTTGCGCCAATGGCGCGCTGAATCCCGATTTCCTGCGTGCGTTCTTTGATGATCACCAGCATGATGTTGCTCACCCCAATAACGCCAGCCAGCAAGGTGCCAATCCCGACAATCCAGGTGAGAATCTGAATTCCGCGAAACAACCCCTGGTATTTAATCCATTCCACTTCGATATTGAATGAACCAACGGCCTGAACATCGTCGGGGGCAATATGGTGGCGATCTTTCAACAGCTCTTTCAACCGGGCTTCAACCTGGCTGACCCGTACCCCGGGAACAGATGTAACCGCGAAGAAATGGACTACATCGCCCATGTTGTAGGTTTGCTGCATGGTGGAAAACGGGATCATGATGGTTTCGGTTTTGCGGTTGCTGTTGAAATTCATGCGGGTTTCAGGATGGACCACGCCCACCACCTGAAAATATACTCCGTTAATTTTCAGGTATTCGCCAATTGGATCTTCTTCTTTATCGAACATTACTTCGGCCACACGTTCACCTATAATACAAACCTTGCGTTTGTGCAGGATGTCTATTTCATTGAGCAACCTTCCTTTTACCGGGGTCCACGGATCGATTTTGT
>CAZHKI010000285.1:0-5633 GCA_964533365.1 uncultured Maribellus sp.
AGATGATGGATGTGGCGCTGTTCAATGTACTGACGGGGCTGGGGGGCAGCATCATTTTTAATGTCGATAAAATTATTGTGAACCAGATGCTGGGATTAAGTGCAACCGGGGTTTATACCATTGCTTTCTTTTTTGGAACGCTGGTTGTTATCCCGTCGCGGCCGCTGCTGAAAATTTCGGGGACACTGATTGCCGATGCATTCAAACAAAACGACATACCATACATTGCCGGTATTTACCGGAAAAGCTGCCTGAACCAGTTTATCATCGGCGCATTTCTTTTCGGGGGAATCTGGATCAACATCGACAATATTCTGGTTATTCTCGGCCCTGATTACGACGGGGCAAAATGGGTCATCTTTTTTGTGGGGATAGGTTATCTGATAGAAATGCTCACCGGCGCCAACGGTTACATTATCGCTTACTCTGAATATTACCGGGTGGCGCTCTATTTCCTTATTGTCCTGGTTGTTCTCATGGTGGTTACCATGTACCTGTTTATCCCCATCTGGGGAATCAGCGGCGCTGCCTTTGCTTCGGCGCTGTCGCTGTCGCTGAACAACCTGATGCGCTGGTTTTATCTTTATATAAAATATAAAATGCAACCATTCAATGTGAAATTCTTATGGGTTGTTGTTTCTTTTGTTCTGGCATATTTTGCTGTTGTTATCATTCCCGATATTCAATTAATTCCCGATATTTTAATAAAAAGTACAGTTTTCACCTTTGTGTTTGGAATCCAGGTATTGCTCTACAATATCTCTCTGGACATGAATGCATTATTCGATAAAATCATTGGCATAACTTTAAAAAAAATCCGATAATGTCAGAGAATATCAAAGAATTCTATAACGAATTTTCAAAAAAACAGCTTACCACCGGAGTTAACCTGAGGCACTATTATTTATTCCGGAAAATTATTCAGTCCGGATTAAAAAGAAATCACAATGTTTTAGAAATTGGATGTGGAATTGGCACGTTTACGGGTCTTCTTGCCCGATACCTGAAAAGAGGAAAAATTTTGGCTGCCGATATTAGTCCTGAAAATATCAAAATAGCCAAAGAACGGCTGAGAAACAGGAAAAATGTGGAATTACTGATTTCTGATATGCAGGATTTTCAACATCATATCAAGTTTAATTTTGTTGTTCTTGCCGACGTACTGGAACATATCCCCAGACAACATCATGTTGCGTTGTTTCAAACGATTTCCCGACACATGACCGAAGATGCTGTTTTGTTTATTAACATTCCTCATCCGAAAAATATCGAATATCTGGAAAAATATCATCCGGAAAAACTGCAAATAATTGATCAGGCATTATATGCTGAAGAAATAACTAGCATTGCAAGAAGAGAAAGATTAATTCTTTCTAATTATAATGCATATTCATTATTTCACCACGAAAGAGATTACATTTGGATGAATTTCTGCATAGAAAGGGAAATAAAATATAATCCTTATTTGAGAATAAAAATAATTTTAAAAAAATTGTTTACAAGGTTTTATTTTTGGATTCAAATACTTTAATTTCATAATTGCAATTGATTTATGCGGGAAAGTAAGCTAATATTTTTTACTTATAATTTTCCATATGGAGATGGAGAAACTTTTATTTCCAATGAATTGAACTATTTAAGCGAGACCTTTTCAAAAATATATATAATCCCATTATTTTACGGAAACAAAAAAACACCAAGAGAAGTTCCCGGGAATATAGTTTTTTCAGAACCCCTGCTAACTTTCGATATAAAAAAGAATAAACTTAAATTATTATTCTTTGGAATATTCAATTTTTCCCCCTTCCTGTTTTCAGTTTCAGAATTCTTATCCGGGGAAGTTTACAAAAAAAGGAGATGGATGAAAAACTGGTTAGGGTCAACGTTAATTATCAGAATCATATTAAAAAAAATTACTGCTAATATTTTTTATAATAAAATTCACGATAGGTCTTTATTCTATTTTTACTGGGGCGACAAATCCAGTGGGATCATTCCATTTATAAAAAAACAAAAATCAAATCCCATAGTCGTACGGTTTCACAACTCCGATTTATATGAAGAAATTAAAGGAGGATATATTCCTTTCAGAAAGGAACTGCTAAAAAACATTGATCATGCAGTTTTCATATCCGAAGAAGGGAAAGAGTATCTGTTAAAAAAATATTCATCAATAAATTTTAAAAGCAGGGTTTTTCGGTTAGGTGTGAAGGCAAATCGAATTTCTAAATGCAGCAGTGATAATATTGTTAGGATAATCAGTTGTTCCTATGTTGTGCCAATAAAACGGGTACAATTAATTTTAGAGGCATTAAGCCAGTTAAAACATCAAATAATCTGGACTCATTTTGGTGACGGCCCTTTACTCAACGATTTAAAAAACATGACAAAAAGCCTGAAGAATAATATAACGGTCAATTTTTTAGGGCATTTGTCAAATAAAGAAGTACTAAATTACTACTGCAATAACCCCATCGACTTATTCATTAATGTTAGTGAATCAGAAGGAATTCCGGTTTCAATTATGGAAGCTATTTCTTGTGGGATCCCGATTATAGCAACAAATGTAGGCGGAACGTCAGAAATTGTTACCGACAAATTTGGTATAATGCTTCCCAAAAATATATCTGCCTCCGAATTATCGAGGACAATTGATGAATTCATTTCCAAAAGCGTTGAAGACAAGAATAAAATGAAGTTGAATGCTTTTAGTCACTGGAAAAAGAACTTTAATGCAGATACTAATTATCAGGAATTTGCAAAATTTTTATTTACTCTTTTGCCGCAATTAAAAAATAATCCAGAGGAAAATTAGCCGATGTTTTTCTCGATATTTTTATCCAAACCGTCTGTCTGAATTAAAGGGAATAGATAAAATTCAGGTTCCATGCACTAATTTGGCACTTTTTGCAGTTTATAGAATTTAGTTTCATAATTTCATCTGAAAAAAATATGCAAACCATCCACATGTGCGACACCTACGGCCAGTACCTCACCATGAAAGAGGAAATCGACGCGGCCATGCAGGAGGTGATAAAATCGACACAGTTTATCAAAAGCGGGAAAGTCATCGATTTTGAGAAAAAGCTTTCGGAATATCTGGATACGCATGTAACTGCCTGCGCCAACGGCACCGATGCGCTGCAGATTGCCTTCATGGCGCTGGGCCTGCAACCGGGCGACGAAGTCATTACCACGCCGTTTACTTTTATTGCCACCGTGGAAGTGCTGGCGCTTCTGGGGCTCAAACCGGTGTTTGCTGACGTGAAACCGGGAACGTTTAACCTCGATGCCTCGCTGATTGAAAAGGTGATTTCTGAAAAAACACGGGCTATTCTTCCGGTGCACCTTTTCGGGCAGTGCGCCCACCTCGCCCCGATGATTGAACTGGCACAGAAATACAACCTGCACCTCGTGGAAGATGCCTGCCAGGCGCTGGGCACCGACTACCTTTTCCCCGACGGCTCGTCAAAAAAAGCCGGGACTGTGGGGATTATCGGCTGCAATTCGTTTTTTCCGTCGAAAAACCTGGGCGCTTTTGGCGACGGCGGCGCCATTTTTACTCACGACGAAAATCTGGCTACCATCATCCGTTCCATTGCGAACCACGGCATGAAAGCCAAATACCAGTACGAACGTATCGGCGTCAACTCGCGGCTCGACAGCCTCCAGGCTGCCATCCTCGATGTGAAACTGAAATATTTTGCCAAACACCTGAAAGCCCGGCAGGAGGCCGCCGCTTTTTACGATAAATATTTGAGAGATATCGGGGAAATAAAAATTCCTCAAAGGGTAAATTACAGCACTCACAGTTTTCATCAGTATACCATCCGGACCAGCCGCCGCGACAAACTGCAGCAATTTTTAAAATCGAAAGGAATCCCATCGATGGTGTATTATCCGGGCGTGATTCACCTGCAGGAAGCTTACCGGTTTCTGGGATACAAAAAAGGCGATTTCCCCGTGAGCGAGCAACTGGTCGAAACGGTGTTGTCGCTGCCCATGCACACCGAATTGACAGAGGAACAACTAAAATTCATCGTTCAAAACATAAAAGATTTTTTTCATCCTTTGCGCCTTAGCGCCTTTGCGAGATAATTTTTTGCACGCCAAGACGCAGAGACGCAAAGAAAACCGGGAATAATTTTTAAATTACAGAGATGAATGAAAATGATTTGGCGAAAATAATCGTAAATACCTGTTATAAAATTCATGTTGAGTTAGGCCCGGGATTACTGGAATCGGTTTACGAAGAAATTCTTTATTTTGAACTAACTTCTCAGGGATTAAAAGTTTACAGGCAAAAAGGTATACCTGTATTTTGGAAAGGGATAAAAATGGATCTCGGTTTTCGATCCGATTTAATGGTTGAAGACAAAGTGATAATTGAAATCAAATCAGTTGAGATGATTGCACCCGTTCATCCCAAACAACTTTTAACGTATCTTCGGCTTACAAACCTGAAATTAGGGTTACTGGTTAACTTTAACGAAGCTTTGATAAAAGATGGAATCACCCGGGTAGTAAACGGATTATAATTTATTTAATCTTTGCGTCTCCGCGTCTTTGCGTCTTTGCGAGATACTTTTTTTTGCACGCAAAGGCGCAGAGACGCAAAGGAACAACAAAATATGGACAACTTTTTTATTCATGAAACAGCAATTGTCGATGCCGGCGCACAAATCGGCAGCGGCACGAAAATCTGGCACTTCTGCCATGTGATGGGGAGTGCCCAAATCGGTGAAAACTGTATCCTCGGGCAGAATGTTTTTGCAGGGAACAACGTCAGGCTGGGCAACAACGTGAAAGTGCAAAACAATGTTTCGCTGTACGAAGGCGTGGTTTGCGAAGACGATGTTTTTCTCGGCCCGTCGATGGTTTTTACCAACGTTATCAATCCGCGCAGCGCGGTGGAGCGGAAGAACGAATTTAAGCCGACGCTGGTTAAAAAAGGCGCTTCCATCGGCGCCAATGCCACCATCGTTTGCGGCGTTACGCTTGGCGAATACTGTTTCATCGGCGCCGGCGCCGTGGTTACCAAAGACGTAAAACCGTATGCTCTGGTCACAGGTGTACCGGCACGGCAAAAAGGGTGGGTCAGCCGCTCCGGCGCCATCCTGGGCGACGATTTGGTTTGTCCCGAAACCGGGGAGAAATATGTGCTTGAAAATGGATTTTTGAACATTTATTAAGAATTTTGGCACGCAAAGACGCGAAGTCGCTAAGGAATAAATAAACAAATTTTTCGCCTTTGTGATAGAAGTAATAGTATATGAAACGAGCATGACAAAGAATTTAGACACACTGGAAGATACCTGTTTTCTGAAAAATTTTCTTTGTGTCTTAGCGCCTTTGCGTGCAAAAAAAACGAAAATATGAAACGATTTGCATTGATAGGCGCTGCCGGCTACATTGCCGAACGCCACATGAAAGCGATTAAGGAAACCGGGAACGAACTGATTTGTGCATCCGACCGGTTCGATGTGATGGGCCGCATCGATAGCTATTTCCCCGAAGCCGAATTTTTCCTCGAACACGAAAACCTTGACAAATACATGGACGACCTGCGCATGGCCGGAAAGCCCATCGATATGGTGACCATTTGTACGCCCAACTACATGCACCCTTCACAC
>CAZHKI010000286.1:0-5628 GCA_964533365.1 uncultured Maribellus sp.
GAGCACGTGATTTGTAATCTCGGGGTCCACAGTTCGAATCTGTGATTCGGCTCAACAAAATATTCGGGGAGTTACCAGAGCGGTCAAATGGGGTAGACTGTAAATCTATTGGCAAAGCCTTCGGTGGTTCGAATCCATCACTCCCCACAAGGGAACAGCATCAAGTTGTTCCCTTTTTTTATTTCTTTCCAAACCCTCTGCCCTTCCCCATTTGAATTCTTTCATCTGAAAATATTAAATCCTTTGCGTTGAACACAATACCCGAAAAAATTTTATATTTAATCTCCGAAAAATCCAAACGTTTGATTTCAACCTATGCCGCAAAAATTAAACACATTCAGCAACGGAGGCACCATTGAATTTGATACCGGAAGCTTCGACGAATGGTGTGTTTTTATTGCCAGGCCCGGAGGGGATCGGTTTGCCCCCACCGATGTCCAGTATTTCTCACGCTTGAAAAAGCTGTCCCGAAAACACGACCCGAAAAAAATTTATAACGATTTTGTGGTTATTTTCAACCGGACATCTTCCGAAATCAACCCCGATATTTTCCCGTTAATAAGACAGTTGAGCCGGTTTTACGAACCCGATTCCCTTGAAATGGAAATCTGGTTTAATGTTTTGTATGCCGGTATGGTTGCCGAAGAAAACAAGGAAAACGCGATCCTGAAAAAGCGGATCAAACGCCTTGGGATGCACCAGGTTTTAATTGACGGGCTGGAACCTGAAGTGGCAGCCGGCTTCAGCAAGGGAATTCAATGGAAGGAACTCGACCGGCTGATGAAAGCCAAAGGATTTTAATCCTGCGATAAAAAAGAAAACTGTTCATAAAGAACATTGTTTGTCTGTGGCTGAACTTATAATCCGGTTGCTGAGATTTTACGGATTTTTTGTTCGATAAAACAGGAAACAAAACTTTATGAACAGTTTTTTCTTATTCTGAAAAATTCTACAAACTCATACTGATTAAGAATGTAGCGGCAAATGCGATAATGGCATACAACTCGGGGAAAACGGCGAGTACCATGGTTTTCCCAAAAATGTCGTAACCCGAACCTATACCGGCTATCCCGTTTGAAGTTACCTCACCCTGGTTCAGAGCCGAGAAAAATCCAACAAATCCCAGCGTTAACCCGGCAGCGAGAATGGCCACTCCTTGCAACATACTCATTTCCGGGGTAATAATCCCCTGGCTGTTGATGATAAAGAAACCTGCAAAACCATAAAGTCCCTGTGTCCCGGGCAAAGCGCTCAGAAGCAAATAACTTCCGAATGCTTCCGGTTTCTTTTTCAGGGCTCCTACCGTTGCATTACCACCCTTCGAAACGCCAATGGCGCTGCCTACTCCCGAAAATATCAACATAATGGCCAATCCGGTGTAAGCTAAAATTACTGCTGTTGTCATACTATTTGAATTTAAAGTTTATTGTTAATATCTATTTTGAAAAAGGTTTATATTCCCCACCGCCGCCTTTAAAGCCGGCATTTTTATAAAATTCAACAAATGTCAGACGCATCGGGTGTACAAATGAACCGAGCGACGAGATCAGAATGTTCAGCGTGTGCCCCAAAATAAGGAACACCACAAAAAACACCGGGCCTAAAATTTTTGAAGATCCCAGTATCTGCAGGCCAATATCGTTTATTACAAAACCAAGAATACCACTGGAAAGCCCCAGTGCAAACAAGCGGATGTACGATAGCAGGTCGCCAAAAATACCGGTTACCGTCGAATAAATATCCCACACTCCTTTCCCGATGCGTGAGAAAACATTCACACCGGGGTCACTGAAAAAGAGGATAAAGAAAGCGCCTAACGATATGATTCCATACAAAATAGCCTGACTGGGCTGAATAACTCCAATTTTAGTGAGCAACACATATACTGCGCTTCCCAGCAAAACGATGAGCCAGCCTATGGTTGAAAGTGCATAAGAAAATCCAAATTGTTTGGTTTGGTTGGCTGCTTTGATAAACAATCCGAAAATAATTTGCAACGCCCCCAAAGCAATGGCCAGGTAAAACATTTTATCAGGGTTCAGGAATAAACCCCGCACACTGTCGAGCATGGGTATTTCGGCCTGAATTAAATTAATTCCGAAGAATGTTCCGGAGATGGCTCCAAAAATGATGGTGGCCAGCCCCAAAATCTGCACGAGCGACAGATACGGTTTAAAATCTTCGGGGGCTTTAAATTTATAGAGCCCGGCGCCAATCAGGAAAAGCAATCCATAACCGGCGTCGCCCAGGCAGAAGCCAAAAAACATCATAAAAAACGGGGCGAAAAAAACCGTTAAATCAAGTTCATGGTAATCGGGCAACGAAAACATTTTCCCGATAGGTTCGAACAAACGGCTGAACCGGTTATTTTTTAACAAAACCGGAATGGTATCGTCGGGTGTAGCTTTCGATGAAATGAACAAAATGTTGTTATCCTCTGCGAAACGGTCGATTTGTTCTTTCTGCGGGGCCGGCGCCCAACCTTCCAGAATCATTAGTTTTTCGTCGGCTTCCACCGATGTATTCAAAAAAACCATGTCGTAACCGAGCGAAGATGACAATTCATTCTTCATATTTTCCAGCAACGGAATGGCGTAACCAGCATATTCATCGAACTGTGTATGAATACGATTGATTTTCTCATCCGTTTCGTTCAGTTTTTGCTGTACTTCAGGAAAAGGAAGCGCGGGTGGCCTGACTGCCTCGGGTTCGGAAGGCGTTTTTTCGCCGGGGCCCTGAACCAGTAAAGCGTAAACCTGGCTACCACGTTCCGATATCTTTTCAACCGGAAGGCCCGAGGCTGCAAGTTCTTCAAAGCGTTTAACGCCGGCAACCAGAAACTGAACTTCGATATCTTCGTCTTTCAGTTTTTGGAGCATCTCCGGTGAAAAAGTCCCCCAGGGCTCAGCTTTTTGCAAATCTTTTTTGGTTTCTTCCAGTTCCTGCAACAACAGTTCAAGTTCCGCCTGTTTCGCGGCAAGTTCCGTTAAAACCGTGGCGGCATCTTCTGTCTGGACTGAGCTTTCCGGTTTTACTTCCCGTTTGGCCAGAAACTGGATAGCTTTTTCAATCTGTTCAACCTTCCGGTATTTTTGCCTGATTTCATCGGTGATTTCCACTTCTCTGCCTGCCACATGCAGAACCCCCAATTCCTGGAGCCCTTCCAGAAACAGGTGGTATTCCTTGTGATAGACCAGGAAATCATATTTCAACATCGGTATTATCATTGTGCTGACTCCATTTGATTTTGCTGACGTTTTTTTACAATCTTCTGTGCCGATTTCGACAGATTTTCTTCATCTTCCAGAAAACGTTTGATCTTCCGAATGGCATCTTCATACCCCGGAATCTGAACTTTTTCGTAGAGGTTTACCTTTTGTGTGGTTTTTCGCCGGGCATGATCGAGCAGTACCATTTTTTTTGAGAAAAATTCTTCTTCAATCACAATCTGCGCCAGCTCTTTAATAAACGAAATCCCTTCGGGAAACCATTCCGGTTTTTTAAACAGGCTAAATTCCTCTTCCCTGTATAAAACTTCTTCCAAAACAGGAATTTTCACCCCGGCAATTTTGGTTGTGGCAAATTTAACCTGCCCGATGGAAACCAGTTCTGGCACAAATTCGTTCCACAAACCTACCGAGCCCGTGTGCATTTCAATCTTTTCCTGTAGTTTTTTCTCCAGTTCTGTCGCTTTGTCTTTTGCTTTTTTTACTTCCAAACGCAATGCTGCTTCCTTGTTCTTCAAAGTTGGCAACGCCCTCAGCCGAACATTCAATTGCTTGTTCAGGCTTTGCAATTCAGTTTTATTGTATTGAAATTTTATGGCCACTTTTTATCGTTTGATTAATTTATACAGGAATTATCAGTATCGGGACATTTTGTGCCAACACAATTTTCCCCAGCAAATTATGGTGAAACATTTTATACAAGGAAGACCTTTTCATTTTGGACATCGAAATCAGGTCGATGCCGTTATGCCCGGCAAACGAACGAATTCCTTTTGCTACCTCATCATTTTCAACCAGGGCAAACTGAATGTTCAGGTTCCCAAATTCTTTTTTCAGCAGGTCTTCCAGTTTTTTTGCTTTCTCATGAATATTCCCATTGTTGCCGGTATCAATATGGACACAGAATATTTGGGTTTCGAATGAATGAAGAACCGCCATTATCCGTTTGAGCGATGCATAATCGTGATCAGCAAAATCGGTGGCATATAAAACATTAAACTTGTCCTTTACTTCAGCAGAAACGGTTGCCGGGATAACCCAGATAGGGAAACCAACCGATCCAACCAGCTTCGACACCGTTGATTCGGGAAATTCGCCCGGCTCCTGATTCCCTTTCATTCCCATCAAAATAAAATCGGGAGAATATCTTTCAGCAGCATCGGCAATCACGTACTCAGGAACCCCCTTTAACATGCGGTAATGCATTTTTACCACTTTCCAAAGATTTTCGGGAATTTGCTTTTTCAGTTCAGAACTAAAATCATACAATTCCTTCAACGCCTGACTGTGAGCTTCTTTCAGTTCCAATTTCACATGTTTTTCCCACGAAACCATATGCTTGTTACTTTCATCGATGGTTGGGTCGGGATAAACATATAAAAACTTGATCTCGGCATTTATTTTTTGGGCAAGCGCAAAAGCATATCGGCAAACCGGTAAGCATTCAGGGCCTAATTTTACCGGAACCAGAATTTTTCTTAATCCGGCAAAAGAAGGATCATCGTGTATTTTGTCCAAATCATATTCCTTGTGAACCCGGAGCAGGATTTTTACGGCTTCCTCCGAATCACGGGATTGAACTTTTAGCAATACCTCATCCGGGTTGTACTCGCTCCCAATGGTTGTACCTTCGTTGGTGAAAAAACATTCGATCCCTTCGGCTTCAAGGCAGTTTTTCACAAAGCTACCCAGTTGCGGAGTTGTTATTCTTAAAATAGTTACGAGATGTTTTTCCATGATTTGTGATTAAAAAAACAAATTAATTGCTTTTCTTTTTCCCGTATTTTTCCACGAATTCGGCTTTGATACCGGTTTCGGAAACAGAAAAATATTTGCTGAACAATTCCCAGCCGGTATCGATCATCGCGTCAATTTCGATGTTGATATCAATAGCCAGCAATTTTTCAGAATATTCTTTGGCAAAGCTCATGGTCCTTTTGTCGTAGTCGGTCAGGTCGAAACCGTTTTCGATTTTGGTTTTGGCATTGGCGGCGTCGGCAAAAAGGCGGATGGCCGTGTTCATCACCTGCGGGTGGTCTTCCCTGGTTTTTTTACCAATAACCAATTGTTTTAACCGCGACAAACTGCGGAACGGGTCAACAATTACTTTACCGATATCGGTATCTTTTCTCAGGAAAAGCTGACCTTCGGTAATGTACCCGGTGTTATCGGGGATGGCGTGGGTAATATCGCCTCCCGAGAGTGTGGTAACTGCAATGATGGTAATGGATCCGCCGCTGGGGAACTGAACTGCTTTTTCGTAGAGCCGGGCCAAATCGCTGTAAAGCGATCCGGGCATACTGTCTTTCGACGGAATTTGGTCCATACGGTTCGAAACGATACTTAAGGCGTCGGCAAAGAGTGTCATATCGGTAAGCAGAACCAACACGTTCTGATTTTT
>CAZHKI010000287.1:0-5602 GCA_964533365.1 uncultured Maribellus sp.
AACAGCTTTCTTCCGTACATCCCGTTTAACGGAAACATTGTAACTTCCGGTTTCACATTCATTGGAAATCCGCACTGTGAAGCCTGTGGACGAAACAGCAGTGACAGGACAAACGTAAGATATGCCCCCCGACTCCAGGATGAATGAATCGGACGTTTTTAGTCCGCCTCCGCCTTGCGCCGTAACGACATATTCACCGCCCTTGGTTACCTCAATGGTGGACGGGAGGCTAATCTGTATATTAAAATCATCTACAGGTTCTTCGTTTCCGCCCTCGCAACCATACAGCGATGAAATTACTGCCAAAACCAAATACAATAAAATTTTATTGTATTCCAGGTTTCTTTTTATTTTTCTCATTCGTTTAAAATGTATCTTTTCTTATTTGGTACATTTAATTTCTGTAAATGTTCCGGATAATTCGCTGTTATTTATTTTAACTGTTCGCGCAGCCATCCCGGGCGGTTGGTTGTAATGGCGCTTACTCCCAGGTCGGCAACTCGTTTTGCTTCTTCGGGGCTATCTACGGTCCAGCACCAAACATCCAGTCCGAGTTTTTTAGCTTTGCCCATATTTTCCGAAGTAACCAGTTTCGAGCTTACATCAACTCCTTTAAGACCAATAGCAGCGCATTCGCTAATTTTTGCCTTCAGGTCTTTGTCGACCGATGTTAGCCAGTAGCAATCATTGTTTGGGAACGCTTTGTGGGCTTCAGCGATTGATTCCCAGCTGAAAGCGATGAATTTAATCTGTTTTGCTTTCCCCGATTTTTTAATCGCTTTTTTTAATGCCGGCATGATTTCCGGACCGGTTTTAATTTCGATTACCAGATATTTGTTTTTAGGGATCGCCTTGAGAATTTCTTCAACAAAAGGAATTTTTTCTCCGGTATACTTTTCATCTTTCCACTTACCGGCATCTAATTTCCGAAGTTTCTTGGAGGTTGTTTCCGGAACAATATGATCAGCTCCGGTTGTCCTTTTTGTGTTTTTGTCGTGTATGGCTACTATGCGATTATCGGTAGTCAGGTAGATGTCAATTTCAACTCCGTCAGCACCGAGTTCCCATCCCAGTTTAGCTGATGCAACTGTATTCTCCGGAGCAAGATATGATGCTCCTCTGTGACCAACAAACTCTACCTGAGCTAACGAGGGAAGGCTTGCTGCTATTAAGAAAAATAGGAGAAATGTTGTTTTCATCTGATTAAAATTTATTTGTTTTTTTATTTGTTTCAGTTTATTTTGGATTTGGCCGGTTTTGCCTGATTTTCCATTCTGTAGTATGAAATTTTACGTCGGGATCGGCTACGTCGTTGCATTTTACAATCAGCGCGCCCTCTTTCTCCCAGTAGGATTTTACGGTGAGCCCGTTCATCGGGCCGTCTTCGGGACCGCGAACTGTTTTGTCGTCGGGATTGACCACAATTTTCAGTCCGACTGATTCGTTGAGCATGTCCAGGTCGCCGCGGCTGTTGCCTCCCACGATGAGCGGCCGCGCTTTAATAAAGGTTTCGATGGAAAAGGCCTTGCCGTCGTCCTGCGGAATAGGAGGAATAATTTCGCCGGTGGTCTTTCCGTTTTCAACCACACATTTGGCGCCCACCACGTTGATAGTGGAGATGCCAAGTTCATTGGCTACAAATTTCTGGTAGAGCAGTTCGGGCGATGCGGTTAAAATCCACACTTCAAAACCATATTCCTTGAGGTTGGCAATGAGTTCCTTCATCTCGGGATAAAATTTTCCCTGGTACGATTTCCGGTAGCAGTTTTCCCCTATTAATTCGATTTCTTCGGGTGTGAGGCCGGCCAGGAAATGTACCCGGTCTTCCACATAGGGTTTACCAACGTTGTCACCGTCTTTTACCATCCGGTCAAGGATGGCCAGTTTTTCTTTGGCATCCTTGTCGTTCCTGGGTTTCAGCACTTCGTTGGCATACAGGTACAGGGCTTCGTCGGCCAGATAGTGTGGCACCTGCCCGAAGGTCGTTCCATCACAATCGAACACGGAAACCTTCCGTTCTTTCATGGTGATGGTAGAGTTTAAGAAACTTTCCAGCTTGTCATTTACTTCATTCGGCCAGCTTTTAATCGGCCTGAACGTTTGGGCCTGTAATCCTTGTAACAGGCAGAAAACGAGCAATAACGAAATGATGGATGATTTTTTTA
Source organism: uncultured Maribellus sp. (assembly GCA_964533365.1). Lineage (GTDB taxonomy): Bacteria > Bacteroidota > Bacteroidia > Bacteroidales > Prolixibacteraceae > Draconibacterium. Next base: position 2,166 of record CAZHKI010000287.1, read on the forward strand.
ACATGATAATCTTTGTTTTTCTTTATTCCAGGTGAAAGCAGTGAAAAGAATTGAGATGGCACAGGCCGACATCAATAAAATGAAAGCGGCATCCCAGCCAAAATAGTCAACGATAAATCCGATGGCGATATTGGCAAAGAGGGCTCCACCCAGGTAGCCGAACAATCCGGTAAGGCCGGCAGCTGTTCCGGCTGCTTTTTTGGGAACCAGGTCGAGCGCTTGAACGCCAATGAGCATCACCGGGCCGTAAATCAGAAATCCGATGGCAATCAGGGCTATATTGTCGATAACAATATGCCCGGCGGGATTTTGCCAGTAAACGTAAATGGCAGCCATCACCAGAATCATATAAATGATGATGGCCGGTGCCCGGCGGCCTTTGAATACCTTGTCCGATATCCATCCGCATAGCAGGGTTCCCGGTATCCCGGCATATTCATAGGCAAAATAGGCCCATCCCGATTCGGCCACCGAAAAACCTTTGGCTTCTTTTAAGTAAGTGGGTGCCCAGTCGAGTACGCCGTAACGGACCAGGTAAATCATTGCATTGGCTATAGCGATCAGCCATAGTAGTTTGTTGTTGAGGACATATTTGAAAAAAATTTCCCTGACAGAAAATTCCTGCTCGTAGCTTTTGTCATAATCTTTGGGATAATCGTGTTTATATTCTTCGATGTTGGGCAACCCACACGATTGCGGTGTGTCCCTGATAAGCAGGTAGGCAATAAAAGCGATGAAAATGGTAATGATCGCAGGGAAGTAGAGTTTGCTTTGCCAGTCGCCAAAAATGGCAACTCCCAGAACGGCCAGCGGGCCGATTAATCCGCCACCAACGTTGTGGGCCACATTCCAGATCGACATCATGGTTCCGCGTTCTTTGGTCGAAAACCAGTGAACCATCGTACGGCCGCAGGGAGGCCATCCCATTCCCTGAAACCAGCCGTTAATGAACATCACAATAAACATGATGGCCACAGTAGATGTCAGTATTGGAATGGTTCCGAGGCAGAGAACGGTAATTGCCGACAACAGCAGTCCCAGACTTAAAAAGATCTGGGCATTACTACGGTCAGAAACTCCGCCCATCAGAAATTTACTTAGCCCATAGGCAATAGAAACGGCTGAAGCAACAATGCCCAGTTCCCCTTTGCTAAACCCTCTCTCAATCAAATCGGGCATAACCAGTGAAAAGTTTTTTCTAACCAGATAATACCCGGCATATCCTATGAAAATACCCATAAAAACCTGGAGCCGCAATCTTTTGTACGTGGGATCAATTTTTTCTTTGGGTAAAAGTTCCTTATGAGGAGGAGGCGTAAGTATATTCTTCATTGAATTTTTACTTTGGTTTTTTACGGTTAATAATGTCGGTAAAAGTATATTTTAATTGCAATTTTTCGGAATTAGTGTTTAATGTATGATATACCCTTTGGCCAGTTCTGTATATTCCTGAATCTGCTGTTCTTCCCAGTTTTTGTCTTTTTGAAGTTCTCCGGCTAAAATGGCAGCTACTTTGGGAGCCATTTCTATGGAAGCCCTGGCATCGAGATATAAAGCCCTGACCCTGCGCGCCAGCACATCATCGATTGTGCGGGCCATCTCTTTTCGTACAGCCCACACTACTTCAGCAATTGTAAAGTCAAAGTTTTTATGAAGTTTCCGGGCAAATTCCGGATTTTCCTTTTGCAGGCGCAGAATTTCGTCCTGGTCGCTGCCATATACATACAGCCAGTTGCTTCTGTCTGGATTTTCTTTGTAGCCATGGATTTTCAGATGTTTGGTTTTGCAGGCTTTAAAAGGCAATCCATTGGTTTTGATGCCCAGGTTGATGGTTTCTTCAGCCATTACACGGTAAGTTGTCCATTTTCCTCCGGTGATGGTGATCAATCCCGAGTTGGCTGCCAGCAATTTGTGGCTGCGCGATATTTCTTTGGTTTTGGCTTGGTCGGCATTTTTTTTCGGAGCAGCCAACGGCCTCAATCCGGCAAACACACATAGTACGTCTTTTCGTTGAGGTTTGCGGGTAAGGTAGCGTCCGGCAGTTTCCAGTATAAAGTCGACTTCTTCTTCGAGTGCTTTGGGTTCGAGCACAAATTCTTCTACCGGCGTGTCGGTTGTTCCAAGAATAACCCGGTTGTGCCACGGAACACCAAACATTACCCTGCCGTCGCTGGTTTTGGGTACCATAATGGCGTCGTCGCCGCCAAGGAACGAACGGTCAACCACCAGGTGGACTCCCTGGCTGGGCCGTACCAGCGGATGTTTTTCCGGCTGATCCATTTTAATAATATCGTCCACAAAAATCCCGGTGGCGTTGATGATACATTTTCCTTTCAGATCAATACTTTCTCCGTCAATTTCATCGCATACGGTTACTCCGGTTACTTTTCCGGCAGAGTCTTTTAACAGAGAGGTTACTTTTGCATAATTTACTACTGTAGCTCCATGTTCAATAGCTGTCTGCATCAGATTAATCGCCAGGCGCGAATCGTCGAACTGGCCGTCCTTATAAGCGACTCCGCCTTTCAGGTTATTCTTTTCAATCTGGGGTACATGCTTTATGACCTCTTTTTTGCTCATAGGTAGTGAATGCCCAAGGCCCATTCTTCCCGACAACAAATCGTAAAAAGTTAATCCGATGGTGTAAAACGGTTTTTCCCACCACTGATAATTTCCAATGATGAACCGTTGGTTTTTTACCAGGTGGGGCGCGTTTTTACTCAGGTATCCCCGTTCGTGCAAGGCTTCCCTTACCAAGGCTACATCGCCTTTTTGCAGGTACCGGACACCGCCGTGGACCAGTTTGGTGCTCCGACTGGAAGTGGCTTTGGCAAAGTCGGATTGTTCCAGTAAAACAGTTTTGTAACCGCGGCTTGCTGCATCTACAGCTACTCCCAGCCCAGTGGCTCCTCCTCCAACAACAATGAAGTCCCAGGTTTCTCCTGATTGCTTCAATTGTTCAATATATTCTTCTCGTTTCATTTAAAAAAATGCTTTGTTTTTTTATTTCTACTCTGAAATTATGGGGAATAAAGATAATGCTTTTTTATAAATCAAAATAAAAACGAAATAAATTATTCCTAAAACGAAACAATATTTATTTTGAATATGTGTTGTTGCCTTTTGATTTTTGGTTGATGCCTTTTGTTGTTTTTCATTTTTTTTGCCAGTCCAATGACAACCGGAGCTGTGTTTAATTATTAACAAAATTGTTTGATGGCAGGCAGTCTGGAGTGATACTCCAGGGAGAATTTGATGATGGGAATGTTTCATATTTATTGTGAAAGGAGAGTGTTATCAGGATGTTTTGTTTCGATTGATGGTACCATTTAGGTTCCGGGGAATATTTTTGTTTTTTATACTGTTTATTTTCTATTTTTGTTTTGGGAAAAATTATCCAAATAAATGATGAGAAATATTGCCCAAAGACATAAAAT
>CAZHKI010000288.1:0-5573 GCA_964533365.1 uncultured Maribellus sp.
AGGTGGGCTGCTGCTTCTTCGCGCGCATAAAGGTTTGCCTAAAAACAAATCGATCATAAAATTCCTGAGTGAGGAGGGAATGAAAGCCATCATGCAAAAGACTGAAAACTTTTACATGCAGGAAAACAATAAAAACATGCATATTGTTACCGATCCGCTCTATTTTATCATTGAAGAAAAACAAAATTCCGTTGAACTAACCGATAAAGGCATTGATTTAATTTCCGAAGGGCTTGACGATGCTGAATTTTTCATTTTACCCGATATGGGCAGTAAAATGGCCGATATTGAAAACTCCGGACTTTCGCACGACGAAATGATGGAAAAGAAAGACAAACTGCTTCAGGATTATTCGGTTAAATCGGAAAGGGTTCACACCATCAACCAGTTGTTTAAGGCTTACACCATGTTCGAAAGGGATGTGGAATATGTGGTCATCGACAACAAGGTGAAGATTGTGGACGAGCAAACCGGTCGTATCATGGAAGGACGTCGGTATTCCGACGGATTGCACCAGGCCATTGAAGCCAAGGAACGCGTCAAGGTGGAAGCGGCAACACAAACTTTCGCCACCATCACCCTGCAGAACTATTTCCGTATGTACCATAAACTGGCAGGGATGACCGGTACGGCTGAAACTGAAGCAGGAGAATTCTGGGACATTTACAAACTGGAAGTGGTGGTAATTCCAACCAACCGGCCCATTGTAAGAAACGACCAGGAAGATTTGGTATACAAAACCAAACGTGAAAAATACAACGCGGTTATCGACGAAATCGTCCGTTTGCACAACATGGGACGCCCGTCGCTGGTAGGGACCACATCGGTTGAAATCTCTGAGTTGCTCAGCCGGATGCTGAAAATAAAAGGAATCAAGCACAACGTATTAAATGCCAAATTACACGCCCGCGAAGCCGAAATTGTAGCTGAAGCGGGAAGATGGGGAACGGTGACCATTGCCACCAACATGGCTGGTCGTGGTACCGACATTAAACTGACAGAAGAGGTGAAAAAGGCCGGTGGGTTGGCCATCATCGGTACCGAAAGGCATGATTCGAGGCGCGTTGACCGGCAGTTGCGCGGCCGCGCAGGACGACAGGGAGACCCCGGTTCATCGCAGTTTTATGTTTCGCTCGAAGACGATTTGATGCGTTTGTTCGGCTCCGACCGAATCTCCGGAATTATGGACCGGCTCGGATTGAAGGAAGGTGAAGTCATCCAGCATTCCATGATTTCAAAATCCATTGAAAGGGCTCAGAAAAAAGTAGAGGAAAATAACTTCGGAATCAGGAAGCGGCTGCTCGAATACGACGATGTAATGAACTCGCAGCGTGAAGTGATTTACAAACGGCGCCGTCATGCCCTGTATGGCGAGCGTTTGGAAGTGGATGTGCTGAATATGATGTACGATGCCGTGGAAGAACTGGTTAACCAATATCAGGGATCCGATTTGTTCGAGGACTTCAATATGGAATTGCTCCGGTTACTTTCCATCGAATCGCCGGTAAGCCCCGAAGAATTTAAAAAGCTCAGCGCTTCGGAAGTGTCGGAGAAAATTTACGATAAAATGATTACCGGTTACAACCGGAAAGTGGAAACCATTTCGAAACAGGCATTCCCTGTTATTAAGAACGTTTACGAAACCAAAGGACAGCAATATATCAATATTGTGGTACCCATTTCCGACGGGAAACGGGTTTTCCATATCATTTGCAATCTCGAAAAAGCTTATCAGAACAAGGGAAAAGAACTGGTTAAATCGTACCAGAAACAAATTGTTTTGAGTACCATCGACGAAGCGTGGAAAGAACAACTCCGCGAGATGGACGACCTGAAACAATCGGTTCAAAACGCCACTTACGAACAAAAAGATCCGTTGCTGATTTATAAATTCGAATCGTTCAACCTGTTTAAGGCCATGGTAACCAAAGTGAACAAAGATGTGGTTTCCACACTGATGAAAGGCCATATTCCGATTCAAAGTTCCGATGAGGTGCGTGAAGCCGAAGCCCGTAAAAGGACTGATATGAGTCGTTATAAAACACAAAAATCCGATGTGCCGGGTGTGAACAATCCCATGGAAGGGGCGAATACCCAAACCCAGGAGAAAGCAAAACCTCAGCCGGTAGTGGTCGAAAAGAGGGTGGGGCGCAACGATCCCTGTCCGTGTGGCAGTGGAAAAAAATACAAACATTGTCACGGAATAGGTAGTGTATAATTCAATATTTCAACTTTTAATATTTTGATGATGATTGATTTACTTGGTTTTATCCATTGGAATGCAAATCCCGAGATTTTTCATCTGGGCCCAATGTCGGTACGCTGGTACGGTTTACTGTTTGCATCCGGACTGTTAATTGGTTATTACATTGGAGAATGGATGCTCAAATCGGAAAAAGTGCCGCAAAAATGGATTGAAAGCCTCTTTTTCTACATCATCATTGCCACTGTGGTTGGGGCCCGGCTCGGGCATGTATTTTTTTACGGTTGGGATTACTATTCGCAGCACCCGTCCGAGATTATCAAAGTCTGGCATGGAGGTCTGGCCAGTCACGGTGGAGCAATCGGCATCATCATCGCGTTGTACATCCATTCGCGGGTGGTTACCAGGCGTTCCGTGATTTGGGCCCTCGATCGTATTGTAGTGCCTACAGCGTTGGTTGGTGCCTTCATTCGTACCGGGAACCTTATGAATTCAGAGATTTATGGCGTTGAGACCTCGCTGCCCTGGGGATTCATTTTCGAACGCAATGGCGAAACCGTGGCAAAGCACCCCACCCAGATTTACGAAGCGCTGGCTTATGTTCTCTCGTTTTTGCTGTTGATGTTTTTGTATAAGAAAAGCAAATCGAAAGATAAGCCCGGGCTTTTATTGGGCGCCTTTTTTATCCTGATTTTCGCTTCCCGGTTTTTTATCGAATTTATCAAAGAAGATCAGGAAGCCTTTGAAGCTACGATGCAACTGAATATGGGACAGTGGCTGAGCGTACCCTTTATGCTTGCCGGGTTGTTTCTGGTCATTCGCGCCATCAGGTTACCCGAAAAAATTTATAAAAACGGCTAAGGCTATCTGTGGCAAAGAGGTAGTTTTATTTCATTGCCTGTTTTAACAGAAACCAAATGAAAATTAATTTTCATTTGGTTTCTGCTTTCTGCGACCTATATTTCAGAAGGTTTATTACTTTTGTAATCGAAAATGGTTCTTTCAAAAAGGGAATCCGGTGAAATACCGGAGCTGTACCCGCAGCTGTAATCTCCGTATTTTCAGGCACAATGCCACTGTTCGCCCAACGGCGGGTGGGAAGGCGCCTGAAAAGGAGTAAGCCAGAAGACCTGCCATGATCAAAAAAAAATGCTTTCGGGAATAAAAGCGACGGTGAAATACCTGAAGTTTTATTTCCCCATTTGAACGAAACCAAAGGGGAATGAAAAGATTTAAAATATTTTGTTTTTTGCTTGCGTTGTCGGTTGCCGGTCACACGCAAAACACGGCCAGCCGGTTAATATCCTACCAGCCGGCGCCCGGTCAGCATATCAACCTGGAACAGTTGGGTACCCCGCAGGCTGCCCTGCAAATGACCGAAAACATCCAAACACTGGTTTCTCTCGGTAATTTTGGGGGAAACATTATTTTAGGTTTTAATATGCCTTGTGTGAACGATCCGAAAAATCCTTACGGTATCGATTTTACCATTTTTGGCAATGCATTTTCAGGTTCTTCTGAACCCGGCGTGGTTTGGGTGATGAAAGACGAAAACCGAAACGGACTGCCCGACGATTCCTGGTTTGAAATTGCCGGAAGCCACTATTTTCATTCGAAAACCATCCGGAATTACGAAGTGACCTACTGCAAAACCGATACGCGGGACGTGCGCTGGAATGACAACCACGGAAATTCAGGAGTACTGAAAGCAAACAGTTACAATGCCCAGGAATACTATCCGGCTGTTGATTTTTTTCCTGGTTATCCACAGGATTCCATTCGTTTTACCGGTACTTTGCTCTATCCCGAAATTGACAATTCCAATCCGATGGAAATCAAACTATTGCCACCCGAATTTGGTTATGCCGACAATTTTGCCCGGAAACAGGGCGTGGAACTCACGCTTCCCGATAACCCGTATTCGACAGAAATGGAAGGGGCAGGAGGGAACCCAATCGACATATCGTGGGCAGTTGACAGTCTGGGAAATTATGTGGAACTTGACTCCATCCATTTCATTAAAATTGTAACCGGCTATTTTACTGACCTGGGCCGGTTGGGCGAAGCCTCCACCGATGTTGCCTGGGTGGTTGATGTCGAAGCCAATGCTTCTTTTTCGGGAAAAGAAAATCTGTTGGTGGTTTTTCCGCACCCGAAAAAAATCCTGGCCGGAGATTCCCTTTTACTCGAACCCTGCTTTTTCAGAAAAGGCCGGAAAACAGTAAGTACATTCAATTTTTTATCGTCCAACCCGCAGGTGGCAACGGTTAGCTCGAATGATAAAATTTTCGCCAATAATGTTGGGGAATCTGTTATTCGCGTTGATGCATCAGGTGAAACGCAATCTGTCGCAATTCAGGTGGTTGTTCCTGATTCCATTGAAATTTTGTCCGGATTTTCTGCCGTTTATCCCGGCGATTCCATTTGGCTTGAAGCTAAAGTATATGACAATTTGGGAGATGTGCTTGATATTCAAACCGAATTCGCCAACCTGAATCCGGAAGTGGGAGAAATTGTCAGCTCAGGAAACCAATTTTGTTTTATCGCCAAAAAACCGGGATCCGTAATCCTGAAATGTTCGGTGCCCGGATTTGAAACTGAAAAGCAGATTCAATTTCAAATTTTATCAGCCGACGATTTAATCAATGTTTATTTCACCCTGAAAACCGAAACTGAAAATCTTTTTCCGCTGCAATGGATCAAAACCGGATTAACCGATTTGAATTCAATTGTGGAAAACCGGCAGGCTGATTATTCTGCTCCCGTCCGCCTTTCTCTGGCCCATGGCATCGTTAGCGGTTTACAAAAATCGGGAGTTGGTTTCAAATTTCGTGACGATGAAAATGCCGCAGGCAAATTGTATTTGTATTCTGTTGAAAATGATGGGGAATACACTTACGGCTGGGGTGGTAAAACTTCGCCGGTGGCTTTTGCCGGCGCCTGGATTGTCCGTTTAAACGGCAAACAATATTTGAACGGCTTCGATAAAATTGAAATTGCTGACGGCGATTCCCTTTCGCTGTATCATGTGGGCAATATTACCCGCGAGTGGATTTTTTCACGGATGTTAACCAGCGCCGACTCAGCAAAATCGGGCGACACCGTTGAAATAAAACTGGAACAAACGAACTGTACCTTTTTAAATGATTCCATTGCGGAGGCTGGTTTCACACCTTCTGAAAACCGGGAAGTCACCGGCATTCAGACTTACTTGACGAATACTTCCGGACTGGCATCGGTAACCTTGGGAACCGAGTTTCCGGCAGTATGGAAATCGGGAAATGATGCGGTACTGATTTCTGAAAAACTGACAACCGGCAACAGAGAAGTTCATCGACAGGAATTTCGTGTGTATCCCAATCCGGTTGAA
>CAZHKI010000289.1:0-5558 GCA_964533365.1 uncultured Maribellus sp.
CCTGTTTGGTTTACAGATGCCTAAAGGTAACAAAAGGTTGCGTTGGATATCATAATTTTAAGCAGGTTTTATTGGTGATGCGGTTTTGTACAACATTTGCAGGCGGCGGTTGAAAACCGCCGATCCCTCATAAGTGGCAATTATAGATTGAATTACGAACGAGGGGGAAAATATTTCCTTTCGATAAAGTACTTCGTATAAAATAGTGAGCGGAAAAAGGAGATTATCTTACCCGTCCGGGATTTTTTTTAACGAAATCGCCCCAGTCCTTAAATTCTTTCGATTTGGCCGGCTTGTTCAGGTGGATAAAATGGCAGATGGCCACGGCAATGGCATCGGTCACGTCGAGTTTGTCGGGAAGTTCGCCAAGGTGATACACTTTTTGCAGGAAGTAGGCCACCTGTTCTTTCGAGGCGCGGCCCATGCCGGTTATCGACTGTTTCACCAGCAGCGGGGCATACTCAAAAATGGGGATGTTGTGGATGAGCGCTGCCGCCATAATCACCCCCTGGCCGCGGCCCAGTTTCAGCATCGCCTGGATGTCTTTCCCGTAAAACGGGGCTTCCAGCGCCATCACATCGGGGCGGAACTGCTCCACAATTTTCAGGGCCTCCTCGTGCAGAAACCGCAGCCGCCCGTAATGATTCGAATCTTTTTTTGGCGTGATTTTCCCCATGTCGATAATCACTGGCTTTTTATCACGGACTTCAATCAATCCGTAGCCGGTTACCGTGGTCCCCGGGTCAATGCCCAATATTTTCAGCGGTTGCTGGTTCATCGTTTAACGTTTTTTGTCGATTTGCTGAATAAAAATTCCGGCAACAATAAAAATCAATCCGATAAAAGTAGTAAAGTACAGGGTTTCTTTCAAAATGAACCGGATAAAAACCAGTGAAAGAAAGGGCGCCAGGAAAACGAGGTTGCCGATTTTGGCATTGCTGGTGCTGAGTTGCATGGCTTTCATCCACAGCACGTAGGTTATCCCCACTTCGAAAATCCCCACGTAAACCGCTGCATAAAAACCGGTTCCCATGGTGACGCGGAAACTGGAAAAGAAAAATACGGCCACGGCGAGATAGATAAATCCGAAAAAGAAATTCAGAAAAAGCTTTACGATTTCGTCGCGCGGGTCGCGTACATTAAAAATCCAGTAAAGCGACCACATGAGCGAACTACCCACAGCGAGGACTACCCCGGTAAAGTTAGTGTTCCGAAATCCGCTTAATCCGCCCTGCGACGAAATAAAAACCACGCCGGTAAAACTAACCAAAAGTGCGCCAACGCTTATCCAGCCGATTTTTTGTTTAAGCAACGGAACTGAAAGGAGCGCCAGCACAATGGGCCAAATCATGTTCAGCGGCTGGGCTAACTGGGCAGGCAGCAGCGAGTAGGCTTTTAGTAAAACAACGTAATAAAGCAGCGGGTTGAATGCGCCGATGAACATGGACATGAACCACCCGCGGCGGGTTTGTTTTAGCACAAGACCAGCTTTTCGCTGAAAAAGCAGGATCAGGAAAAGCAGCACAACTGTAACACCCGAAGCATAAAAAATAAGCTGGAACACATCAAGTTCGCGAAGGGCAATTTTAAAGGCCGTGGCCACGGTTGACCAGAAAAATACAGCCAGACCGGCAAAGAGAAGCGCTTTGTTTTGTTTTTTCATTGCATCTCTTTTTCAGGCAATCCGGGACCATCGGCTGGCTCCAATTCGGTATCGGGATAAATTTCGCGCAGTTCGCGGTATTTGGCCCGAGCTTCGTCAACAAAAATACTGCCCGGGTAATTGAAAATCATCTGTTTGTAATGTTCCATGGCTTTTTCTTTTTCTCCGAGGTGGTAATTCCGCAGTTCGGCCAGTTCGAACAATGCGTCGTCGGCCAGCGATTCGAAACTGAAATCGGCGACAATTTGTTCGAGATATCCGGCAGCCAGGGCATAATTTTGTTGTTCTTTCCCGATTTTTGCTTTCAGGAAAAGGATGTCGTCAACCAGTGTGTGGTACGGAAATTTTATTGCAATGGAATCGAGAATGGACAGGGCCATGGAATCTTTGTTCTGGAAAAAGTAAAGGTCGGCCAGGGCAAACATTTGGAGCGGCAGGGCCGTGGTGTCGAGGTTCAGGTTGTTGCCGATGAGCAGCGACAGTTCCATCGCGTCGTTGGCCGTCAGTTTCGAGGTGCTGGCTTTCAGTACGTCGAGTTGGGCTTTGGCCCAGCTAAAGTTGCCCAAATAGTAACCCAGCCGGGCTTTCTTCAGTTTTACCTCGTCGCCCAGCGTGTTGTTTTTGTTGGCGTCGATAACCTGCGAGTAGATGAGGGTTGCTTCCCAGGGATCGTTGATGTAAATGTAAATATCGGCCATTTCGGTTTTCAGCAGTCCCGATTCTTCCGGTTTCAACCTTGGAATTTCCAGTCCTTTTTTTAAAACCGAAATCGCTTTTTCCGGCTGATCCAGGTAAAAGGCCAGTAAATGGGCGTATTCCTGAATTAAAGGAAGGGTGGTTGTTTCATAACCCAGAAATACTAGTCCGTTTTCGAGTGTTGCCGAAAGTTCAGCGCCATTTTTTTTATCGGCTGAGTTTTCGTTAATAAAATGAAGGTACGAAACATGGAGGTTTTGCGAAAAAGCCAGTTTGTAAAAGGGGTTGCTTTCGCCTTTGGCCAGCAAATAGGAATAAGCATTTCCGGCGTCAGCGTAATTTTTGTTGTTCAGCGCCATTTGTCCCAACTGGGCAATCTGGTTGTCTTCATTTCCGGTGCGTTTGTCAAGGGCAATGGATTGCCGCAGCGCGTTTGTGAATTTTTTTTCCTGAAGGAAAAACCAAATCAGCAGGCGGTTGTACCCAATCACCTGGGGTTCGGCCTGGATGCGTTTCAATACCTGTTCGCGGAACTGGTCGCGCAGTTCGTCGTCAATGTCGAGGCGCATGGCCGACGAAAGGCTGCTCTGTACAATTGAAAGTTGTTTTTCGTTTTGCCGCAGCAGGTTCAGGTATTCCTCCATCATTTGACCATAGTTGCGCAGGTACAGATAAACCCGGGCCAGTTCGTAGTTAAATGGTTCTTCCGGAAAGAACTCGCGTCCTTTCAGGTAGGTTTTTTCAGCATATTCATATTTCCCCCACTGGAGGAATGAGTTGGCAGTTGAAATATAATTTCCTTTGTTGGCGGGAATCATGTCGATGGCTTCCTGGTATTTTGCTTTTGCTTCTTCGTTTTTTCCCTGGGCATCGTAAACCCAGCCTAAATCAATCAGCAGATCAGGGTTTGCTGGCCGTTGTTTTCTGATTTCCTTCGATATTTCATCCTCGGCTTCTTCGTACCGTTTTAATTCCAGCAGAGCGTTCAGGTATAAGCGGAAATAGTAATTGTTTTTTGAGTTTTTATAGGTTGCCAGCAGCAATGGAGCAGCCTTTTCGAAATCGCGGGCGTTGTAGTAGGCAACGGCAAGTTGCGCATCGGTTTGTTTCGGAGGTACCGTTTGTTGGGCCAAAACGGTTTTAAATCCGAAAACAACTAAAAGGAATATGATGGGTAAATATTTCATTGTTCAAATCATCAGTTAATAAATGCAATTTCGCGACATGAATCCGGCAGACCCTGTTTTTATCTAACTAAAGTTGCAGATTAAGTGAAAGCTTAGTTCATGTTTTGTTAAAAATGCTTTACAAAAATAACACTCTAACCATACGAACGGTTCTTTTTGCCGGTTTTTACTTCTGCCATTTTTCTTCCGGCTTTATCATTAACTTTGCAATAAAAGTTTGAATATATGGCACATGAGATGAAAAGCAGGGAGCGGCTGCCGGGATGGATGAAGATGAAAATGCCAAAAGGGGAAAGTTACTCCAGGGTAAAAAACCTGGTTGAACAGCACGGCCTGCACACCATTTGTACCAGTGGAAATTGTCCCAACATTGGGGAATGCTGGAACCGGGGGACAGCTACCTTTATGATTTTGGGCGATATTTGTACACGGCGCTGTAAATTTTGCGCGGTAAAAAGTGGCAGGCCGCTTCCGCCCGATTTTCAGGAGCCTGAAAAAGTTGCCGAATCAGTCCGTATTATGGGCGTTAAACATTGCGTGATTACTTCGGTCGATCGCGATGATTTGGACGATCAGGGTGCCGGAATCTGGGCACAAACCATCCGTGAGGTGAAACGGGTAAATCCCGAAACCCGAATCGAAGTGCTCATTCCCGATTTCCGGGGAAAGGAAGAACTGATTCAGCAGGTTATTGATGCCGGTCCTGATGTGATTTCACATAACCTGGAAACGGTGGAACGTTTGACGCCGTTTGTACGGTTTGCCTCGAAATACCGGCGCAGCCTCGGTGTGATAAATTACATAGCTCAACATAACAGAATTGCCAAGTCGGGCATCATGCTGGGGCTGGGCGAAACCCACGGGGAAATCCTTCAAACCATGGACGATTTGCTGGAAGCCGGCTGCAAAGTGATGACCATTGGGCAGTACCTCGCGCCAACTAAAAATCACATGCCTGTGGTGGAATACATCAGGCCAGAGCAGTTTGACGAATACCGCCAAACCGGGCTCCAAAAGGGATTTAAATTTGTTGAAAGTTCGCCGCTGGTGCGCAGTTCGTACCGGGCCGAAGATCATGCGAATGCCTGAGAAAAGCCATCGTTACTTTTTGTAAGAAAGAAAAAGCTGGATGGAACCATTAAAATTTTAAAAATGGCAAATTTCAAATACATCGATTTAGGCCGTAAAGACTACAAAGAGTGCTGGGATTACCAGGAAGAGTTACTGGAAGAAGTGGTAGCAGATAAACGCTCGACGGGAAAACCTTCGTCGAAAGACTATTTCCTGCTGGTGGAACACCCGCATGTTTATACCCTTGGTAAAAGCGGCGACGAGAGCAACCTGCTGGCCAACGAATCATTCCTGAAAAAAATTGAAGCGACTTTCTATAAAATCAACCGCGGCGGCGATATTACCTACCACGGGCCGGGTCAACTGGTGGGTTACCCGATTATCGATTTGGAATACCACAAAATCGGGGTGCGCGAATACATCGAAAAAATGGAAGATGGCATTATTGCCACCCTGGCCGAATTTGGATTGAACGGCGGGCGGAAGGATGGCGCCACCGGGGTCTGGCTGGATGCCGATCACAAGGTGAGGGCCCGGAAAATTTGTGCTATTGGCGTGCGTGTGAGCCGCTTTGTTACCATGCATGGTTTCGCCCTGAATGTGAACACCGACCTGCGTTATTTTTCCTACATCAACCCCTGTGGATTAACGTTTGGCGTTACTTCCATCCGTCAGGAACTGGGGAAGGAGATTGCAATGGACGAAGTAAAAACGATTTTGAAAGAAAAGTTTAATCAGATTTACTGATTCTTTCAGGGAAGAAAATTGTTTCTGAGTTTAAACAGCAGAGCCGAAAATATTTCATTCCGGCTCTGCTGTTTTCATAAAAGTTCAGTATTCAGTACTTTACTGGGAAAGTATTTAACCTGCATTCACCCCATAATCATCCCGATGATGGTGGCACTCATGAGAGAAGCCAGCGTTCCGGCAACAAGGGCAGG
>CAZHKI010000290.1:0-5556 GCA_964533365.1 uncultured Maribellus sp.
TGACGATAACGGGCAAATCCAGGTTAACCGCGGTTTCCGTATCCAGATGAACAGCGCCATCGGGCCATACAAGGGCGGCATTCGTTTTCACCCGACCGTGAATCTGGGAATCCTGAAATTTCTGGCTTTCGAGCAGGTATTCAAAAACAGCCTCACTACCCTGCCAATGGGCGGCGGGAAAGGCGGTTCCGATTTCGATCCCAAAGGAAAATCAGATAACGAAGTAATGCGCTTCTGCCAGAGTTTTATGACCGAACTTCAGCGTTATATTGGCGCTGACACCGATGTTCCTGCCGGCGATATCGGCGTTGGAGGCCGCGAAATCGGTTATCTGTTCGGACAATATAAACGCATCCGCAACGAGTTCACCGGCGTTCTGACCGGTAAGGCGCTTGAGTGGGGCGGCAGTTTGATCCGTCCGGAAGCCACCGGTTACGGCGCAGTTTATTTTGCACAGGAAATGCTCGCCACCCGTAATCTAGGCATCGAAGGAAAAGTAGCCGTTGTTTCCGGTTCGGGCAATGTTTCGCAATATGCCATTGAAAAACTCATCCAGTTGGGCGCCAAAGTGGTCACCGCTTCCGATTCCAATGGTTTTGTTTACGATCCCGACGGCATCAATGAAGAAAAACTGGCCTACATCCTGAACCTGAAAAATGTGCGCCGCGGCAGGATTAAAGAATATGCCGATTTCTACGGAGCCCAGTATTTCGAAGGGAAAACCCCGTGGGGAATCCCGTGCGACATGGCTTTCCCGTGTGCCACACAAAACGAGATTAACGAAGACGATGCCAAAACACTCGTTGGCAACGGTTGCTTCCTGGTTTCCGAAGGCGCCAATATGCCATCGACAGCCGAAGCCGTGGAAGTATTCATCAACGCGAAAATTCTTTACGGCCCGGGAAAAGCTGCCAATGCCGGCGGCGTGTCAACTTCCGGTCTCGAAATGACCCAGAATTCCATGCGCCTGCCCTGGTCGCGCGAGGAAGTGGATGAAAAACTGCACGGGATTATGGTTAACATTCACAAAACCTGTGTGAAATACGGGACCGAACCCGACGGATATATTAATTACGTAAAAGGCGCCAATATCGGCGGTTTTATTAAAGTGGCCGATTCAATGATGGCCCATGGCGTAGTGTAGGTTATATCATATAGAAAATTGGATTTTTTGAAAATTGGCAGGTAACGGAAGTTGCCTGCCTTTTTTCTTTCCTGCTCCCTGCTCCCTGTTCTCTGTTCACTGATCTCTGATTACTGCCACTTTCCCTGTATTGAATATTCCAAAAATGTCCGTAACTTGTTCTTTCTAAGGGAAATTCAATCAGAAGGAGCGAGCCATGGAAAACAATCTCATCATCTCCGCCTGTGGCCCCTGGTACACATCTTTTTATATTCTTGCGTTACTCATTTCCTTCGTAATTATCCTGTACGAAGGCCGGAAATTTCCAATGTTAAAATGGATTTTTCTGGTGATTTTAACTCTCCTGTTGTTTATCACCGGAACCCAGGTGGTTCATTTTTCTCCTGCCGGCTGGCATACCCTGCTGACCCGTTTTCAACTGCCCGAAACACACGAACGATCGCTGGCGGGCGGTATGTTGCTGGGTGGGGCAGGATTACTGGCCGGATACTACTTCCTGAGTTTCCGGCAAAATATTTCCGATGCTTATGCACTGGCTTTGCCGCTGGGCATTGCCATTCAGCGAATGGGGTGTTTCCTTACCGGCTGCTGTTTCGGTAAAGTATCCGCTTTGCCCTGGGCGGTTCGTTATCCTGTGCAAACATTGCCGCATTATCACCAGTTCAGCGACAGCCTTATTCCTCGTCACGACCTGTTTTCACTGCCCGTTCACCCGGTGCAGCTTTACGAAATGGCCGGGTTACTGGCGGTGGTGGCCATTCTGTTGATGTTCAGAAAACGGATGGTAAAACCTGGAAATCTCTTCATCCTGTCGTTGCTGCTGATTTTTGTTGTCCGGTTGGTTTCCGAATTTTTCCGGGATGTTCATGCGCATTCCATTGGCGGGGAAATGGTCTGGATTTTCAATACCACGCAACTGGTCCTGTTGCCGGTAATCCTGATCCTCTTTTTCATTTTCATGAAGAAAAGAAAAACGGCAACATTGGATAAACCAGCCTCAGATATTCGGGATTTTAGCCCGGCCACTGCATTTATTCTTTTGTCCCTGCTTTTTCTTTGTTTCACCAGGTTGAAAACCGGATTTGTTTTACCAGAAATGGTAGTCATGATGCTGACATTTTCAACAGCGTTCGGATTTTTAGCCATCCGGGTGGTACACCACTGGCGCCGTTCGCCGTACCGGTGGATTTCGGCCGCTGGTTTTGTGTTTCCGCTGGTTCTCATGGCACAGACTTTCCCTGCCGGGCAACAGGACTCCGTTTTAGTTAAAACGTACAAAACCATAAAGTTCGGGATGGCTACCGGCGATTTTGAGAACAGCAGCACTCTTGGTTACGGGGAAGGGTGCGACCGGGTGAGCAACACCGAATATTTCAGGCAGCAATACACCCTGGCCGGAGCGGCTTTTGAATTCACCCGCCAAAAACCTGCGCTGCACGAACAGTTCACTTTCGGGACGAAAACAATTTTTGGCCAACACCGGGAAACCCGCATTTCTGATTTGTATGAAGAAAATACCGTGTTGTTTGGGATTACTCCTTATGCCGCTTACGATACGAAGTGGGTAGGATTTGGGGGAGGCCTGCATTTGGGCAACCTGACGATGATTACTGAAAACCTCAGTTCCGAAGGTTCGGCTGTCCCCGAAACGGGCCGCCGCGAAATAAAAGGACTTCCACAGTTTTTTGTCCGGGTGGGGCCGCGAAAATGGATTTTTGCCGAATACCGTTATGCTGACTGGTTTCCCTCTGCCTTGCCGGGATACCGGCAACAGTTTGCCGTGGGCACCGGACTGGGAATGGAAAACGGGGCCAACCTGCGCGTCGGATTTAACACCAACGACATTACCCTCGTCTCAGGAACTTTTCCCATTCAAAACCGGGTGGTGATTGAACCCATGCTGCTGTGGGGAAAATCACCCAACTGGGAATCTGAAAATACCCGTACCCAGTTTTCCCTCGGCGTAAGTTACCGATTCGGTCACCGTGAAACGACAGCGAAAAAGTAGTTTTGCATTTCGGATTGCCGGAACTGCGAATTCAAGCTTTCTTTAAAAATTCCTTTGCAGAAAATCACGGGCATTGCCCCGCATAAAACGCTCGACAATTTCCGAAGCCGACAGTTTGTTGTATTCTTTCAGGGTTTTCCCCGGATTGGAATTCAGGAAGTTGTAGGCATGTTTTTCGAGGTAGCTGTCGAACACCGGCATGTCTTCGGCTGTCCAGAAACCGTTCAGCGGATTGACCATCCCGTCGTAATCGGAGCCGATGCACGCGATGCCCCAGGCAAACCGGTCGTGGCGGTTGAGTACTTCGGCCATGTGCTGGATTTGGTTCCAAACCAGTTTCGATTTGTAAAACAACATTTTTCGCCGGTTCAGGTTGGGGCCGGTTTTTTTTACTTCCGATTCGCTGCCCAGCCGCCGTTCGTCGAACTGAATCCCGAACAAACCGCCCGAAGCAGCAATGCGCAGTATTTCATCGTCGAACAGGTTGATGTCGTCGGGTTGGAATTTCCCGTAATTGAACAGGTCGTCTTCCACTTTTTCGAGGTGCGAACGCAGCCCGTTTACGGCGCCGTGGCTCACAATGAGCGGAATGATTTCACCGGGGAATTCGTCGGCCAGCAGTTGGTAGAATTCGTTGCGCGACCGGACACTCATGTGTTTCAGGTCGATGAGGATGCGTTTTCCGTTGGTGTTGCTAAGCAGTTGGCGGGCTACATCCCGGCCAAGTTTGCTGAACCCAGTGTACATTCCTTCTGTCTGATCGCAAACTTTCCGTACGAGTCCATGAAGGCTTTGGGCGTGGCCCACCATTTCGTTATTGAAATGGTGCGTCAGTCCGGCAAAAAACAGCCGTTTATCCCACTGTTTCACCTTTTCGATGTTGGCCAGCACTTCGGCCGGGTCAACCTTTTTTTTCATCATTCCGAGGCCCGTGTTGAATACATGTGTACCCTCGACGGTGAGGATAACAAAAATGGTGTTGACGCCGGGATCTGTTAATTCCTCCATTTCGCTGAATGCCGAAATGATTTTATACTGGTGCCATTTTCCGTTGATTTTTATCTTGTGGCTGTCCAGTTGCCGGTAGAAATTGTATTCCAGTTCGAGGTCGGTAAAGTAGTCGGTCATTTTCTGGATGTGGTCAATCCGTTTTTTGCCCAGGCCGGTAACAAGGTTGGCCACAGCGTCGCCCGGGAGCGAGGTTCCCAGCCTTGTCATTACAAATCCTTTTTCGAGGCCGCACAGCGACACGAAAACAATTTCGGCGCCACCGCGGGCCAGTGCGGTAAAATCCGACTGCCGGAACTTGGTGAGGGTGGTAACTACGTTAATGGCTTTGTCGGAAAGGGTGGGCGGGTCGGAATACCAAAGGCTGTTTGCAGCGTTTTTATTTGGGTTGTTTACTCCCGGTGTACCGCGGTCGAAACTTTTTCCCAGCGGTTTCATGGCCGGATGAATGTGCAAATCGATGAATTGCGTTTTCATGACAGTATGATTTAATGGTTGGCAGTGTTAAAGTACGAAAAAAACAGTTGTCAGTCAACAGGTTGGAGTACATTTGCGCATTGTGTTTAAGGCTTGCAGCGAATGAAACTTCAACGACCGGAACACCCCGCTGAAGATTGAAAACCGGAACAGGTAATCTCGGATATGTTAACAGTTTAAAAATGGGATTTTATCTGACACTAAAAATTGTCAAATGGTATGCTAACTTATACACATTAAGGAATGTTTTGATTTTACCGGTTAACCTGTTAAACGCTGACAGGTTTGAAAGACGCTGTCAGGTTTGGTTTCCGGAGCCGGACCTTTCAGCGTTTTTTTAACCTGAAAGCGTCTGTTACTAAAATGGAAACAACAGGAACTGCCATAGAAAACCGATTCCCCCGGCTTTGTTTTTACCGTTTTCTGCCCTTACTTTTTCACGGTTCTTTCCTGTAACCATAATGTCGTATATTGATTTTTGCCTGTTAACCTTCTAAACGCTGACAGGTCCGAAAGACGCTGTCAGGTTTGGTTTCCGGTGGCAGACCTTAAAGCGTTTTTAAACCGGAATGCGTCTGTTGGAAAATCAAAGGAACAATATGGAACTGCCATAGAAAACCGATTCCCCGGCTTTGTTTTTACCGTTTTCTGTCGTTACTTTTTCACGGTTCTTTCCTGTAACCATAATGTCGTATATTGATTTTTGCCTGTTAACCTTCTAAACGCTGACAGGTCCGAAAGACGCTGTCAGGTTTGGTTTCCGGAGCCGGACCTTTCAGCGTTTTTTAACCTGAAAGCGTCTGTTACTAAAATGGAAACAACAGGAACTGCCATTGAAAACTGATTCCCCCGGATTTGTTTTTGCCGTTTTCTGCCCTTACTTTTTCACGGTTCTTTCCTGTAACCATAATGTCGTATA
>CAZHKI010000291.1:0-493 GCA_964533365.1 uncultured Maribellus sp.
ATTTGAGGTAAATGGCAAAGACATTGAATATTATTTCAAAGGGATTGGTTATGAAAGAACCCAGCAGTTAAGGACTTACGACAGGAACACCATAGAAATAACAGCTGATATATACGCTCCTGATGCCAATGCCACTTATCGGGCAATGGTTCCTGATTATGTAGGGGAATATTTCACCAAAACAAACGACAATACTGTTTATATTAATGTATTTAATTATGACAATGCCTGTAAATTGGAAGTAACAGAGAACGGAACAGATTTAACCGTATCTCGAAAACTGATAAAAGATCCACTCCATATTATCTCATATGAGATGCAACGTTTAAACCATAACGCAGAACCTACATCCGAATATGTTACTTACAAGTCAAAGCATATGTTTGAAGTTACGGCATCGGGTGTAAGCTCAACTCTTGAAATAAAACTTACGGATCGCTTCGGGAATGTTTATTACGAAACAATGAACCGGCCTAAAGAACTAAAAACATCC
>CAZHKI010000291.1:505-5534 GCA_964533365.1 uncultured Maribellus sp.
TCAGTAGTTACTCTGGCGTTTTCAAAAACTAAAGTCACAAATCTGGTTTGTGAGTATCATGTCAATCCTATCGGTATTGATGTTGAAAAACCAAGGTTCAGTTGGCAGATAGCGACAGAGGAGGCTAATCTTATCCAAAAGGCTTATGAAATTCGTGTGGCAAAATCAGTGAAAGAAATGCAGCGAGGCTCTACTTTGTGGTCTACGGGGAAAGTAGAAAGTGACCAGTCTGTTAATATCGAATACCAGGGAAAACCTTTAAAATCGATGGAAAGAGCCTATTGGCAGGTTCGGATTTGGGATTCAAAGAATAAAGTTACCGAATGGAGCGAACCAGCTTTTTGGGAGATGGGAATATTGGACTCCGCATTGTGGGGGGCCAAATGGATTTGTATGCCTAAGAAAGATACTGTCGGACAAGTATATTATTTCAGAAATGAATTTGCCATACATAAAAAGATAAGTTCTGCAAGGATTTATGTAAGCTCTTTGGGGATATACCAATTGTTCTTGAATGGTAAAAAAGTAAGTTCCGACCTTTTTACTCCCGGATGGACTTCTTATAATAAACGGGTGCAGTACCAGGTTTATGATGTTACAGGTAGCATTCAGGAGAAAAATGCGCTGGGAGCCATCTTGGGCGAAGGCTGGTATCTTGGGCCTCTTGGCAGGAATGAAGTTCGAAAGAATTATGGAGATAAAATGGCCTTGCTGGTTCAGTTAAAAATTAACTATACAGATGGTACAAGTAAAACGATTATTTCTGATGAACATTGGAAAGCATCGAAGGGGCCTGTTATTGAATCAACATTTTACGATGGTGAAACCTATGACGCAAGGCTTGAAAAAGAAAATTGGGCGATAAATGGATTTGACTATAGCGACTGGGTTCCCGTTTCAACCATCGAACATCCCAAAGATATTTTGGTCGCCTCAATGGGAGTTCCCGTTAGAGCGATACAGGAAATCACTCCGGTAGAAATGCTCACTACTCCTAAAGGAGAAACAGTTTTAGACATGGGGCAAAACATGGTCGGCTGGGTTCGTTTGAGAGTAGAAGGAAACAGCGGTGATAAGGTAATCCTGAAATTTGCCGAAGTTTTAGATAAGGAAGGTAACTTTTATACCGATAATCTTTGTACCGCAGCAGCAACCGATGTGTATATTCTTAGTGGTAAAGGAGAGGAGGTTTATGAACCATTCTTTACATTTCATGGCTTTCGGTATGTGAAGGTTGAAGCATATCCCGGCGAAATAAAATTGGAAAATTTTACAGGGGTAGTCATTCATTCTGTTATGAATCCGACCGGTACATTTACGTGTTCAGATTCTTTAATAAACAGACTCCAAAAAAATATTCAATGGGGTCAAAAAGGGAACTTCCTTGATATTCCAACTGATTGTCCGCAGCGTAATGAACGACTTGGCTGGACTGGGGATGCCCAGGTTTTTGCTTCGACTGCTGCATATAATTTTGATGTTTCTGCCTTTTATACAAAATGGTTGAAGGATGTTTCTGCCGATCAGTATCCCGACGGAAGAATGCCTAATATTATTCCCAATATTATGAACGGGAGCCGCAGTTCAACGGCAT
Source organism: uncultured Maribellus sp. (assembly GCA_964533365.1). Lineage (GTDB taxonomy): Bacteria > Bacteroidota > Bacteroidia > Bacteroidales > Prolixibacteraceae > Draconibacterium. The sequence goes on from CAZHKI010000291.1 coordinate 2,100, forward strand.
GGTCGGATGTTTGCGTTATATTGCCTTGGGTGGTTTATCAGGTATATGCCGACAAGCGAATCCTGGAGGAGCAATATGAAAGTATGGTTGCCTGGGGTGAATATATGAGAAAACGTGCAGGTGATGATTTTTTATGGAATGGGGATAACCATTTTGGAGATTGGCTGGCCTTTGCAAGCACTCAACCTGATTATCCAGGGGCCACAACTAACAAGGATTTGATTGCTACGGCGTATTATTATTACTCAACATCACTTTTAGGCAAAATTGCAGAAATTATTGGAAAAGATAAAGATGCCCAAAGCTACTCTGCTTTGGCAGAAGAAATAAAACTGGCTTTCAATCAGGAGTTTGTATCTCCAAATGGTCGGTTGATGTCAGACACACAAACAGCTTATGTTTTAGCTCTTTCATTTGGGCTTTTACCTGATGAACTGGTTGCCAAAACTGCTCAATATTTGGCAAAAGATGTTGAATATTTTGGACATTTAACAACTGGTTTTGTGGGTACCCCTTTACTTTGCAAAACATTGAGTGAATGTGGTTATTCCAAATTAGCCTTTATGCTTTTGGCACGAAAAGAATATCCCTCCTGGTTATATCCTGTGACAAAGGGAGCTACAACAATATGGGAACGTTGGGATGGCATAAAACCTGACGGTTCTTTTCAAGAAGCAAGAAATAATAGTTTAAACCATTATGCCTACGGTGCAATCGGAGAATGGCTTTATAGTTATATTGCAGGTTTGAACGTCGATTCGGAAATGCCGGGATATAAACATATTATTTTTAGTCCTCATATTGGAGGTGGATTGATCCATGCAAAAGCTGAATTCTTGTCGATGTATGGGAAGATTAAATCAGAGTGGCAAATCGATAATCAGAATATAACCTATTCAATAGTTATTCCTCCCAATACAACAGGGACTATAATTTTACCAGCAACAGATATTGATAAAATTTCACTAAATTTAGCGCCTCTTTCTGAACAGACAGTCAAAAACATGAATGAATCATCAAATCAAATATCACTTGTTTTAGGATCCGGAAGTTATTGTTTCAAGTTTCCCTTGTACAAAGCAAATTTATAGTGTTAAGTAATGGTTTAAATATAATGTGAATTAGTTTCTATTTAATCTGACAGTTAAAAGGCAAAACTGAATAAATTTAGTTTATCAATATTAATAAGTTTCACCTTTTAAAACTTTCAGAAATGAATACAGAATCAAAGTTAATCAAAAGCAAGATAGCTATGTTTTATTCCTTCTTTGCCACTTGGAAGAAGAACGATGTAAATCCCTTCGACTGGCTCAAAAAAGTGCTGGAATTGATCCCGGAACACAAGGTCAGTAAACTGCATGAACTACTGCCTCAGAATCTGAAACTTTAGAAAATCCGTCTGGCCATGAGCAATCTCTGGCACAAATAAACCCGAAATCAGTAATCCTAGACCAGGTTGGTAGGACGGATACGATATTAATGAATTTATTAACAAATCAAACCGCACAACGCGTTAACTAATATCATTAAAATTGGGTGTTGGAACCAACTTTGCTGGCTCCAACACCCAACTCTCAAAAAGACTACACAAGCCTTGTCATTTCGAACCGTCCCGGGCGGGAGAGAAATCCCAAAATTTATATCGGGAAAAGTATAAAAAAATGAAAGTCAGTTTATTTCAACTCCACAACTAAAATGGTGTCGATATGATCCTGTTTGGATTTTGGGATATTGAGCAACAACCCGAATTCGGTTTCTTTGAATGTGACTTTCTGTCCGTCTTCGAAGTAAACGGCTGATTTGATTTTGCCGGGAAGCGCCGGGATCAGCAGGTTATCGTCTTTCATTTGTAACAGGTGGATGTAAATTTTGCCATCTTTTCCAACGGTGGTGGCGCCCCAGTCGGCCGGCCGAATGGGGCCTTTCCTTGAATAGTAAATGGTTTCGCCGTATTTTTCAAGCCATTTTCCCATCACCGCCAGCGTGTCGATGTTTTCGGGCTGAATTTTCCCGTTGGGCATGGGGCCGGTGTTCAGCAAAAAGTTGGCGCCGAATCCGGCGGCTTTCACCATGGTTTGGATGAGTTGTTTTGACGATTTGTATTTCTGGTCTTTCAGGTTAAAACCCCACGAGCCGTTCATGGTTTCGCACATTTCGAGGGGCAGTTCCGAGATGGTCCCGGATTGGTTGAAGCCCATCGTGTTTTCGCCGGGCAGGTCGCGTTCAAACATCTGGAAATCTTCGCCGGGAATAGGAGAGAGGTGATGGTTGCTGCCAATCAGCGTTCCGGGTTGCAGTTTGTGGATGAGCGAATAGGTTTCGTCCAGTCGCCAGGGGGCATCTTTTTTATCCCACATCCCATCGAACCAGATTCCGCCAATTTCACCGTAATTGGTGAGCAGTTCGGTGAGTTGTGTGTTCATGTAATCAATATATTGGTTCCAGTCGCCTTTTTCGGGACGGCCGGTGTAGCCCTGCCCGGTGTTTCCGCGCGGGAAGTAATCGGGGTGGTGCCAGTCAAGCTGTGAGTGGTAAAAGAACAGTTTTATCCCCTGCTTATCGCATTCATCCTTCAGCATTTTGATGATATCCTTCCCGTAGGGTGTGCGGTCAACCATATCGTAATTGCTCACTTTCGAGTCGTACATGGCAAACCCGTCGTGGTGTTTGCTGGTAATGGTGATGTATTTCATCCCGGCTTTTTTGACCATAGAAACCCATTCTGCCGGGTTGAACTGCGTGGGGTTGAAAAACGACGGCAGTTTTTCGTACTGGTGAACCGGAATTTGCTGTTGGTTCATTACCCATTCGCCATCGCCTAAAATGCTGTACACGCCCCAGTGGATGAAAAGCCCGAATTTGGCGTCGAGGAACCATTCGCGGTTTTTCAGGTTCTCGTCGGTGGGCTGGTAGTTTGCCTGCGCAAAAACCATGTTAACCGCAAAAACGGTTAGTAATGTCAGGAAAATGATTTTTTTCATTCGATTCAAATTTTATGAGTTGATTCTGAATTTTGCTGCAAAATACGAATAAGCGTTTTACTGAAAAAGATGTTTCAGGACAAGAACAGGTTCAGCACAGTTCAGTACAGCTAATTTTCCGAAAATCAAAGAAACTGGGATAATTTGATTATTTTTGTAACGGCAGGCCGCTTTATCGCTTCCGGTTTTATCGGGAGAGGAAAGTCCGGGCAACGCAGGGCGCCGTGCTTCTTAGCGGGAAGATCTTTGAAAGGGGATAGCAACGTAACAGAAAATAACCACCGGCCGCCGATGTATCGGGGGCGGGAACGGGTGAAAAGGTGCGGTAAAAGCGCACCGGTCCCGGCAGCAATGCCGGGAGCCGTATGTCTCACGGGTTGCAAAGCCAAATATATCCTGATGGTTTGCCGCTGTTGCGGTACCGCGGGGTTGCCCGCCCCGTTTCTCTTCGCAC
>CAZHKI010000292.1:0-5526 GCA_964533365.1 uncultured Maribellus sp.
CTGGAAAGTGGAAGACGGTATGCTTCACAGCACGGGTTCAGTACCCAATGCACGTGTCAATGTGCTCACCTGCGTTTTGTCGCCCGAAGCCGGGGAATTCAAAACTTCAGTGAAAATTTGCCTGACCGGCGAAGGGGAAGTTCCGGGTTCCGCAGGATTTTTACTCGGATTATTCGACGCGGAAGATCCTGGTGTGCGGGCGGCCTGTTATTTCGCCAAAGGAATTCCGGCAGGGATCAGCATGAAAGGTTATGCTTTTCTGGATAACCAGAAGCAGGATTTGCCCGAAGGGTTTGATTTCAGCGAGTTTACCGTGCTGGTAACCGGAAATAACAACCGGCTGATTTTGACGGCCGAAGATAAAGCAGGGAAAAAGACAGGAGCTTTAACGGCCGATGTTGATGGGATCAGGGGATTGGTGGCCTTGGCAACCAATATCAACCTCGGCAACAACGAAAAGCCGGGAAGTTCAACCTTTCGTTTCGATGATTTTCAACTGACCGGTTCAAAAGTGGTATCTCAACCCGGGAACAGCTTTGGCCCGGTACTTTGGACCATGTACACCCTTAGCAAAAAAACGCTGAAACTGATGGCGTTGCTTCCTCCTGTTGGAAAAAACGACAATCAGGATGTCACTCTTCAGCTTAAAAAAGGCAACAAGTGGGAAACCATTGCCACTGAACGAATTGAACCGGCATCACGAACGGCTGTGTTCAAACTCGAAAACTGGGACGATACCAAAGATACGGAATACCGGGTGGAATACAGAGAAAAAGCTAAAGACGGTTCGGAAACAACCAGCTATTATTCCGGTACCATTCGGAAAGATCCGGTGAACAGGCCGCTAAAATTTGGCGGGCTTACTTGTCAGTATCATTATGGTTTTCCTTACACGCCGCTGGTTGAAAATCTGTCGAAACTCGATCCCGATATCCTTTATTTCTCCGGCGATCAGATTTACGAAGGAAACGGAGGTTATCCCATCAAACGGCAACCTGCCGATGTTTCCATACTTAGCTATCTGGGAAAATATTACATGTTTGGCTGGGCGTTTGGTGATGTGATGCGCGACAGGCCAACCATCTGCACCCCCGACGACCACGATGTTTTTCACGGAAATCTTTGGGGACAGGGCGGAATTGCCAAACCCGGCGGAATTGCCAACGACGACACCCGCGGTTTTGTTCAGTCGGTTGAGATGGTCAATGTAGTGAACCGTACCAACTGTGGCCAGTTGCCCGATCCTTTCGATCCGGAACCCATTGGGGAAGGAATGTCGGTGTGGTACACCGGGCTGACTTACGGACGTATCAGTTTTGCCATCATTACCGACCGCATTTTTAAAACCGGCCCCGAAGCCGTTTCCGATTGGGAAGGGCGCAAAGACCACATGAAAGAACTGCGTAAGGATTTATCATTTCTCGATAAACCGGGGGTTGAAATGATTGGCGAACGGCAAATGAATTTTCTGAATGAATGGATTACCGACTGGCAGGGAGCCGATATGAAAGTTCTCCTTTCACAAACCGTGTTTGCCAATGTAGCAACCCATCATGGCGTTTACGATGGTTACCTTTATGGCGACCTCGATTCGGGCGGATGGCCAAAATCGGGCCGCGACAAAATCATCAGACTAATGCGCAAAGCGGCTGCTTTTCATATCAACGGCGATCAGCATGTTCCTTCAATGGTACACTACGGCCTCGACGAATACCAGGACGCCGGATGGAGTTTCTGCACACCCGCCATCGCCGTGGGATATCAGCGCTGGTTTCGTCCCGACGAACTGGGGATTCCGGTTGTGGACCGGCCGGAACACGGTTACCCCAACACCGGGAAATATCCCGACGCTTTTGGGAATAAAAACTTTGTATATGCCATCGGAAATCCCGGAACGGTTACTTCCGACAAGGACAGCCGATACAACCAGGCGCTCATCCGCTCGTCGGGTTTTGGAATGGTTACATTTAATCAGGTTGAACGTACCATTGAAATTGATGCATGGCGTTTTAAAGCCGATGTGGAAAATCCGAATCCCATTCGCGACCAGTTCCCCGGGTGGCCACTGAAAATTTCGCAGTTCGATAACTTCGGAAAAGGAGCTGTAAATGTGTTGCCTGAAATGGTGGTGAACATTCCCAATCAGATGGTTGAAGTCAGGAAAGACAGTACCGGCGAACTGATCCGGATTTTCAGAATGAACGGAAATTCTGTTCAGGTTAGATTATTTCATCCCGGAACATTTACTGTCATTATTGGTGAAGGCGGAAACCGTAGGGAATTTAAAAGTTTGGTGACCCAACCCGACGAAAATCCCGAAAAAATTGAGGTCAAAATGTGATTTTTTAGTTGAATTGGTGCTGTTCTCTTTTTGTTTGGTCGTTGTGACAGACAAAGAGGAAACAGCATTTCTTTTTATTATGTTTTTTTACTAGCAAGCAGTTTTTCATATATTGGCTGGAATACAATAAAATTATTTGCATAGTTTTCAAGATGGCAGATTAGTATTTTGTTAATTTAGCATATTCAAATTACCAAAATATTAGTCTGTTATGAAAAAAGTAATTTTTGTCTTTATTGCACTGATTTTTTCGTTCAGTATGTCTTTTTCTCAGGAACTGGAATCGGGTAGAAATCCCGGCGCAAAACCGGGAGCTATTGTGATAGAACCTGTGGTAAAAACATCAGAAGAAACCATCTCTGAACAGTCTCCCGAATCGGATCAGGATAAAAAAGAAACTCCTGTCCTGAAATCAGCTGCTTCTACTGCAGATCAAATGATTACTGATGATTTAATTGTAACCGGTAGTTTAGGGGTTGGGATTGATATGGCAAATGATTATTCTTTTGGCTTTAATACTTTTGTTTTAAGGGAAAATAACCTCCGGATTTTTTTCGACGATACGAGCACTGATGCTTTCCCGGCCAATAAATGGATACTGGAAGCGAATAGCAGTTCAAGTGGCGGTTCAAACCACTTTGCTATTCAGGATGCCACTTACGGCCGGAATCCGTTTCTGGTGGAAGCTGGTGCGCCTGCCAACACGCTTTTTGTTAATAAATCTGGACGAATTGGAATAGGCACATCTTCTCCTGTTTTACATTTGCATTTATTAAAAGGAAATTCTCCCGGATTACGGCTTGAGCAGGATGCGACTTCTGGCTGGACTGCACAAAGCTGGGACATGGCAGGCAATGAAAGTAATTTTTTTATTCGGGATGTGACCAACGGGTCGAGATTGCCGTTCCGAATTCAGCCGGGAACTTCATCAAACACCTTGTGTTTGAAGCAACAAGGTTTTGTTGGGATTGGTACCTGGTCGCCTCAAAAACCACTTCACATTGAAAGAACCGGTTCCCCGGCAGCGCTGCGGTTGCAACGAACCGATGGCCAGGTTTGGGATTTGGTTAGCGATACCTCCTTTTCGGTACGTTCAATAAGTGATGATATTCCATTTGAGATTGCCGCCACAGCGCCTTCCAATTCTCTGTTTGTTGATTCATTGGGATGGATAGGAGTCGGGAAGCATGCTCCTGAAGCAAAACTCGATGTAAAAGGAAGTATTAAACTCGACAGTGTCATCCAGTTCACCCTGCTTGACACAACGGGCATCGCAGCTACTGCAGGAACTTTGGTGATGAACAGCCAGGATAGTACGCTGAACCTGTTTGACGGGTCAGAATGGATTGCATTGAGTGGCAATCAGAACATGAAACTCACCGGAACCCAACTGGCTTTAACCGGTTCCAACTCCGTTGCCGATCTATCTCCATTCCTCGACAACACCGATAACCAAAATCTGAATTTATCGGGAAATACATTATCTATTGAAGGTGGAAATTCGGTTGATTTATCGGGTTTTACGAATACCGATAACCAGTCCATCATGATCGTGGGAAATACGTTACGGATTTCGGATTCCTCCTCCGATGTTTCTCTAAAAAAATATTTGGACAATACCGATGAACAGCAAATTTATCTTGAGGGGAAACTCCTGAAAATAACCGGCTCTTCATCATCTGTTGATTTGTCAGGCCTTGTTACTGATACCGACGAACAAAACCTGTCGCTGGCTGGACATGAAATTTCCATTTCAAACGGAAACAGCATTGATTTGTCAGGTTTATTCCAGGAAAAGCAGCAACAGATTGACACGCTGACCGCCCAGGTGGAAGAGATGAAGCAGACCATTGCAGAACTAAAGGAACTGGTCGCCAAACTGGTCGGTACCGGCGAAATTTCAGCCGTTACCAAAAGTTCGTCCATCGACCAGAATATTCCCAATCCGTTTTCAATAACAACTGTTATTCCTTTCCAAATCGATCCGGGCGTGAAAAATGCCAGCATTGCTTTTTATACCGAACAGGGCCAACTGGTTGAAACTGTCAAAATTTTGGAACGGGGAAAAGGAACTTACACATTCGTGAATTCGAAAAGTGCAAAGATTTACCTTTACACATTAATTACCGACGGGGTAAAAGTGGATACCAAAAAGATGCTGGTTTCTCAATAAACACTGTAAAACCAGTTGTTTCACGGGATCGTCAACACGGCCCGGACAGGCGAACCGTCGGCATTTTCGTACGGTAACGGGAAACAAGAAAAACTACCGGTTTTTTCAGTGAGTTCTACAGGAAAAACCAGGTTTTCGATGATGATCAAACCGGCTTCAAAAATGATATAATGGTTTTTGAAGCCGGTTTCTTCCACCGGATCGGCCGAAATGGCGTCGAACCCGATTCCCTTTAAAGGGATAGTAACCAGCCACCGGGTAGCTTCTTCAGTTAAAACCGGAAAATTCTGAAAATATTCACCGCTGCCCCAGAAACGGCTCCAGCCGGATTTAAACAACACAAAATCGGCTTTCCCGATTTCATTTTCAAAAACTGCCAATTCCGGTTTCCCGATTTTTGAATGTTTTCATCAACCTCAATAATCAGTGCTTCGCCGCAAAAATTGGAAACAGCCATTTGATCCAGCGGTTTTCCGGCTTCGAGCATGTGGAACGGGGCATCGATGTGAGTGCCCAGGTGCGAGTGAAACCGGAAAAGCGTTTCCCGGTACCCCTCTTTTGACATGGTGGCCGAAGGCAAGAATTCAGGCTGGGCAGTTCCCGGATACACCGGTGAACCATTATGAAGTTTATGCGATAAATCGTAGATGTTCATTTTCTGTGAATTTTATAAATCGTATCTGCTTATCTGAATTATGATTCGCAGCAAAAATAAAAACATCCTGTCAATAATTTCTGCAATTATTTTTCAATCAGGAAAAATCATTTGGAAAATTTTCAATATTCCCGAATTAAAAGTTGGCGCAGAAAAACTGATTTTGTAATTTGGAAATTTCAACAGGACCTGTAAAGTGCAAAATAATGGTTGGTGATGAAAATCAGATTGTTAAAAACGAAGTGGCCGGGTTACTTTCAGAAAAGCTGGGAAAAAAAGTGATAATCCATTCCATGACACCCGTGGGTGGAGGTTGTATTAATCCATCTTTCAAAATGGAAACGAATGCCGGGATTT
>CAZHKI010000293.1:0-5501 GCA_964533365.1 uncultured Maribellus sp.
TAAAATGGTATCAGTTTAAAATTCCGATTCATAACCCGGATCAAACCATTGGGAATATTCACGATTTCACTTCCATCCGTTTCATGCGTATGTTTTTGAAAGAATTCAAAGACCCTGTTATCCTGCGTTTTGCCACACTCGATCTGGTTCGGGCCGACTGGAGAGTATATACCAAAAACACCGAAGAAGAACTTACCGTTTCGCCCAATGCCAGCTTTGATATTTCAGCCGTAAGCATTGAAGAAAATGGAAGCCGCAACCCGGTAAACTATATTCTTCCTCCGGGGATCGACCGCGTTATCGACCCGGCCAACCCGCAACTAAGGCAACTAAACGAACAATCAATGGTTCTGAAGGTAACCGATTTGGAACAGGGCGATGCCCGCGCTGCCTACAAGTCAATCTATATGGATTTCAGGAGGTACCAGCGGTTAAAACTGGAAGTACATGCCGAAGAAATGGATGGATTCCCGCTGGAAGACGAAGAATTAAGCTTTTTTATCCGGCTCGGGTCCGATTACAATTACAACTATTACGAATACGAGGTACCGCTGAAACTTACCCCAAAAGGCCGGTATAATGGAAATATGGAAGCCGACCGGTACATCGTCTGGCCTGACGAAAACCGGATAAACATTCCACTGGAACTGTTTACCAACGCCAAACTCAACCGGAACGACCAAATCAGAAAAGCAGGATCAACCCTCTCGCTCCAGGATGTTTACGAAGAAATTCACGAAGACTGGAACAATGATAAGAACAGGGTCAGAATAAAAGGAAGTCCCAACCTCGGAAATGTAGAAGTAATTATGATGGGGGTCCGTAACAAACGAAAAGAACTGAACACCGGTCCCAAATCGGTGGAAATATGGGCCAATGAACTCCGATTGTCTGATTTCGACGAAAGTGGAGGCTGGGCGGCCAACGGCAGGGTAACTGCCCGGCTGGCCGATCTGGGAAGCGTTACATTTGCCGGCCGTACCCATTCTGCCGGCTTCGGGAGCATCAGCGAAAATATGAACAGCCGTTCGCAGGACAACTTAAACGAATTCGACATTTCCTCATCGCTTGATCTGGGCCGGTTCTTCCCCGAAAAAGCAGGAGTCCGGATTCCTTTCTATTACGGCTATTCACAAAGCGCCAGCACACCAAAATATAACCCGCTCGAACCCGATATTGAACTCGATGAGTCGCTTTCACGGCTTGATAACAAGCGGGAAAGAGATTCATTAAAAAACATTTCGCAGGACGTAGTTACCCGGAAAAGCATCAACTTCAACAATGTAAAAATTGAACCAAAAAAAGAAAAAACAAAAACCAATCTTTGGGATCCGGAAAATTTCGCCGTATCCTATTCCTATAACGAAACTTTTAAAAGAGATATTAATACAGAATATAACCTCGACAAAACTTACCGGGGGATGTTCTCTTACAATTACAGCAGCCGTCCAAAACTGATAGAACCTTTCAGTAAAGTTAAATTCTTAAACAAAGGCCCGCTGAAACTGATTGGTGATTTCAATTTCTATCCGCTGCCTACCCAGATTTCATTCCGATCGGAGTTGTACCGCCTCTACCACGAAACACAAACCCGCAACATCACCAATCCAAACCTGATTCTGCCAGCAACTTTCGAAAAAGATTTTCTTTTCAACCGTTATCTCGACATACGCTACGATGTGACCCGTTCGCTAAAATTCGATTTCTCGTCGAACAACGTAGCCAGGATTGATGAACCGGAAGGAAGAATATACCGGCGCGACGACGATTATCAGATGAAAAAGGATTCCATCCTCAGCAATTTATGGGAATTGGGAAGACCAACTACTTACGGGCACAATTTTAATATTAACTACAACGTGCCGATCAACCGTATAAAAATCCTCAACTTCATGTCGGGGACCATTCGCTACCAGGGAACTTTCAACTGGAGCGCCGGGCCACTTACTGCCGACACCATCCGGTTGGGTAATATTTTACAAAACTCTGAAAACTGGCAGTTGACAGGAAACATGAATTTGCAAAGTTTATACAACAAAGTACCCTACTTTGCCCGGCTGGAACAAAAATTCAAAAGGACTGGACGAAGCCGTTACAGCATCAACCGGCAATCAACCGGCAACAGAACACAAACCGGGCAACAAGCTCCCCCGGCAAAACCCCAGGAACAAAAATTCACCACCAGTGTTAAATTTGTTGCCAACGAACCCCAGAAAATCAACCATAAACTGAATACCAAAAAAGTACAGGTGATGGCCACCGGAACCGACGGGAAACTGATTCCCGGAAAGACTTCGATTCTGGATGCCAACAATATTGAATTTACCCCATCTGCTGACGCTCCCCAGGCCATGATGATGGTTACCGGGAAACCCGGAGACCAGAGCACTTTCATGGACATTGTGGATGTTACAACCCGAATGTTGATTGGAGTTCGGAACATTTCGGTCAACTACAGTAAAAATGGAGGTACTGTTCTGCCGGGATACTTGCCACAACCTGCGTTTCTGGGCGCCGGAAATTATACACCCGAAAGCGGATTATTCGCCCAGACCCCGGGATCCAGCTACGCTCCTGGCGTACCGTTTCTTTTGGGATGGCAGGATCGGAATTTTGCACAAAAAGCAGCCCTGCATGGCTGGATAACCAACGACTCCACGTTGAACAATCCGTTTGTAATGACCCGCAATGAAAGGATTTCGGTGCGTTCTCAAATTGAGCCTCTCCCCGACCTGCGGATCGATGTTTCCGCCAGCCGTTCCAACTCGACAAATATCAGCGAATTTTATAACTACGATACATCAACCGGCCGTTTTAATGCCAACAGTTTTAAAGAAACCGGAAATTTCAGTATGACAACCCTGACCTGGGGAACTGCCTTTTTTGCCATCGGGAAAGGTGATATTCACCAGTCGGAAGCATTTGAAAACCTGAAGGACAACCGGCTGGTTATTGCCCGGAGACTGGCTGCCCAGCGAAACAATAAAAATGGATTTGGTTACGATCCCGGAGCCATCGACCCGGAAACAGGATTTCCCGACGGATACGGGCCAACTTCTGTAGAGGTTCTCGTTCCCGCTTTCCTTGCCGCTTATCAAAATGTCGATCCGCATTCCGTTTCACTGAACATGCTGCCATCCCTAAAATACATCAGGCCCAACTGGAGAATCCAATACGAAGGAATGGTTTCTCAGATTCCGGGCATCAACAAAGTAATGCGTTCGCTTAATTTCACCCATGCCTACAACTCAAGCTACAATATCGGTTCGTATATGACCAACCTGAAATATTTCGAACTAAGCGATGGATTAAGCTACATCCGTGATATTGCCAACAACTTCGTTTCTCCCTTCGATTTCAACTCGGTGAGTATTACCGAAACGTTTAGCCCGCTCATCAATGTCGATGTAATGTGGATGAACGATTACACCAGCCGCGCCGAGATAAAACGAACCCGGAACATGACCCTCTCGTTTGCCAACAATCAACTGATGGAAGTACTCAGCAACGAATATACCGTGGGAATGGGCTACCGGTTTACCCGCATGGATTTGATTATCAAAACTAAAAGTTCTCAGAAATCATACTCCAACGACCTGAACCTGCGTCTCGATTTTTCGTACCGGAAAAATAAAACGGTTCTGCGAAAACTGGTGGAAAACGACGATCAGATTACTGCCGGGCAAAGTACATTCTCCATTGAAACCACTGCCGATTACCAGTTAAGCGACCGGTTCCAGTTGCGTGTATTTTTCGATAAAGTGCTGAATAATCCGTTTACCTCGCTGTCGTACCCCACTGCAACAACCAATTTTGGTGTAAGTTTCCGGTTTACTTTGGCACAGTAAAAACTAAATCTTAATTTTAGGGTTCATTTTATGATTTGAACCATTATGGATTTTATGTTACTGAATATAAATACTTCACTGGAGCTTATTAATCAGGCGATGCAGAAAAGCCTGATTGGCAACCTCGGCATTGAAGTTACCCGAATTGGCGACGGGCTGGTGGAAGGTTACCTCATCCTATCAGAAAAAAACTGCCGCCCCGACGGAATACTGCACGGAGGAGCCAACCTCGCTTTTGCTGAAACCCTTGCCGGGCTGGGAAGCATGTTAATCACCGACCTGAAAAAACACGACGTGCTGGGATCGCATGTTACCGGAAACCACACCGGCACATTAAAAGCCGGGAAAGCGCTGGCCGAGGCAAAAATCATCCACCGCGGAAACAAGACCCACATCTGGAATGTAGATATAAGGAATGAAGAAGGACGGCTGATTTCAACGGTCAGGGTCACCAACATGATTGTAAAAAGAAATGACTGAAACAAAAGATTTTTCCCTTCATATCGACAACCTGCTTACCACACACTGTCCGTTCGCCCTTTGGTCGATGCCCGGGAGCAACACACCCGAAATACTAATCGCCCAAAACAACGAGTTGGTTTTTCCTTCCGATTTTAACAATTTAAACGGGAAGGAAGGTTTTGTTTTTGCTCCGTATGAAATTTCTGAAAAATCGCCGCTGGTTCTGCTTCGTCCCGGCATTTACAAAAAAGGATTAGAAGAAATTTTGGGTATCGATTGTCAACATATTCAAAAAGAAATAGCAGAAAAACAAGATTCTGAAACTCCATACATTATTTCAAAAGATGAATATCTGAATGATATTCAGAAAACCATCGATGAAATAAAATCGACAAAACTGGCTAAAGTAATTGTTTCCCGCCTGATTCCTTTTCAGCGTAAAAATGAATCGGTGGGTGAAGTTTTTTTGCAGCTTTTTCAGCAAACACCCAATGCTTTTGTTTATTTGGTAAACCTGCCCAAAGCTGGTTTGTGGATGGGCGCCACCCCCGAAATTCTGTTAAAATCGGAAGGAAAAACACTGGAAACCGTATCATTGGCCGGAACTCAATCAAGAAAAGAAGTGGACGATTACAGCTGGCACACCAAGGAAATTGAGGAACAGGCATTTGTTTCGCGCTACCTGCTCGATGTTTTCTACAAATTCAACATTCACCCTTACACTACCCGCGGCCCCGAAACGCTGGAAAGCGGAAAGGTGGCGCATTTAAGCACGAGCTTCCGTTTTTCAGCAAAAAAACTGGCTTCCAATTTGGGCGATTTTATTGCTGAACTGCACCCAACACCAGCAGTTTGTGGATATCCAAAATCAAGAGCAGCCCGGTTTATTCCGAAAATTGAAAAACACAACCGCCGATACTACACCGGTTACCTCGGTCCCTGGCGGCTAAACGGCGATGTCGGATTATTTGTAAATTTACGCTGTATGGAGATAAAACCGGAACAATATATTTTGTATTCCGGTGGTGGAATAACGTCACGTTCAGTTCCCGAAGACGAGTGGGAAGAAACAAATAAAAAAGCAACAACACTTTTATCGGCAATTGAAGCTGTTCAAAATAAATGATTTCAACAAAAAAACATATTCAGCAACTGGCAGCCATTTTACAGGCAAAAGGTATTCGCGACATT
>CAZHKI010000294.1:0-5494 GCA_964533365.1 uncultured Maribellus sp.
TAAAGGATTGTATCGTATCCAAGGGAATACCAGTAGTTCCCCTGAGGATTATTTTTCTCCCCTGAGATGACAATACGGACAACCGTACAACAACGACAGCTTTTTATACCCTCTTAAATCATGTTAAATGTTCAGTTAAAAACTGTTATCTTTCCCCGGTTGAAAAACATTTCCCATATTTTTGTTTAGAATATTTTCATGAATGTGCCGACTTAAATACTACATATTTTTTCTTTTACTGGTTTTGTCTTTGCCGGGAATGGGGCAGGAAGAAATCGATCCGATGCTCATTCGGCTTCAGGCGCGGATTATCAGCGCGGCCGACAGTTCGGCGGTTCCCTATGCCAACATCATCAACAACCGCACCCACAGCGGCACCATCACCAACAACAATGGTTTTTTTACCATCGAAATGCTGAATGTTGACAGCCTGGTGGTTTCTTCGGTAGGATATCAGAAAAATGTGTTAAAAATACCACGGGGCTATTCCGGGCAGGAAGTACTGGTTTTTTTGATGATGCCGGTTACCTATGGGTTGGGCGAGATAAAAGTACAGGGCGATAAACCAACCGTGGATTTGGGTTTTGAAACCGGCCAACCCACCGACATCCCGGTGGAGTTGCGTGGCGACGCCTTCAATGAGGCGCCTCCGGTGCTGGCCGCCATTTTTAATCCGGTTTCTTTTCTCAGGTATTATTTGAGCCACAGCGAGAAGGAGAAAAGGGAGGTCAGGCAGGCTATGGCGCTGGGAAAAAACTGGGAAATGCACTCGAAAAACTACAACAAGGAGATGGTGAAAAAACTTACCGGGCTGAACGATATGCAGGCCGATACGTTTATGGTGTGGTTTAACGGACAGAACGTACTTCCCTATACCTCTTCGGAGTACCAGGTGCGGGCAGCAATTATCGAATATTTTGAACTGTACAAGCTGGAGAAAAATACAAAGTAATGTTTCAACTCCTCAACGTACCATAAAAAAGCCCTCCGCAACTTGCGGAAGGCTCCCTCAAAATTTTTAAATATATTTGACTTAAAGCACTCTCTCAGCTTCTGTGTAAGGCAAAGCAGCCAGGTATGTTATCCTATAAAACCTGAGTATCCCCTCATTTCCCTCTACAACCTGGTCAATATCTCTTCCAGTGTTACCGCTGCATTACCCTGAATTATCCAGACACCCTTTTCCCTTAAATAAATCGGGTTTTCAACGCCCGAATAACCGGGTTTCAGGTCGTAGTTAAAAATGATGATGTTTTCGCATTGATCAACATTCAGAATAGGCATCCCGTAAATGGGTGTTCCTTCGGCATTTCGCGCCGCAGGGTTTAATACATCGTTGGCGCCCACGACGATTGTTAGATCGGCGCTTTTGAAATCATCATTGATATTGTCCATTTCATAAACGGCGTCGAACGGAATACCGGCCTCAATCAGTAAAACATCCATGTGCCCCGGCATACGCCCGGCCACAGGGTGAATGGCGTACCGAACCTTGGCCCCTTTGGCAGCAAGTTTTCCGGCCAGCTTTTTAACCAGGTGCTGCGCATGAGCCAGCGCCATTCCATATCCCGGAACAATAATAACCTGTTTCGCAGTGTTCAAAATAGACACAGGGTCAATGGCTTCGGCTATTTCAACGGCAGCCCCGGGCTCTTCCACAGGCTCTTCCTTTTTCTCTGTTTTGGTTCCCTGCGACGAAGTTTTTCCGAGTAGAATATCGAAAAGTTTCCGGTTCATCGCCCTACACATGATTTGCGTCAGAAACAGGCCCGACGCTCCAACAATTCCTCCGACTGCAACCAGCAATATGTCGTTTACTGCAAAACCGGCAATAGCAGCAGCAACTCCGCTGAGACTGTTCAGCAACGAAATGGTGATGGGCATATCAGCGCCTCCCACACGAATAGAGAAAACTATACCAAATGCCGATGCAAAAACAATTGTTACAGTTACCAGCAGAGTAGAGGGAATAATGCTGAAAAAACCACCCAGGATCACCAGTACCAACAGCACGATGAGCAGGATGACGGCCGCGAGTTGATGAAACGGGAGAATTACCGGTTTTTGATTCAGTACTTTGTGCAGTTTTCCGGCCGCAATCAAACTTCCTGAAAAAGTTACCATACCAATTGCAATGGCCAGTGCTGCAGTAACTTTTCCAAACCATTCGTTTCCATGATAAAAAGAGATCAATGCAAATGAGGCAACAATGGCAGAAGCCGCACCTCCAATTCCATTCAGAAGTGCAACTAACTGGGGCATCTGAATCATCTTCACCCTTTTGGCCAGCAACAGCCCAATCAACAAACCGATTACGATTCCGGGGTACAAAAGCCATTCCTGCAAAATATTTTTTTTGACCAGGGTAACAATAATCGCTAAAGCAATGGCGAGAGCGCTGATTTTATTCCCGAGTTGCGCCTTTTCTACCTTACTCATCAGGTGGATGCCCAGCAACACAGCTACTGCAAGAATTCCACATAAAATATAATATCCTGTATCCGATATCATATTTGTCTGGGTAAAGTTCAATAAAATAACATTATTCATCATGGTTATCTTTCTTTTTTCCAAACATGCGCAACATTCGGTTGGTTACGGCAAATCCACCCACTACGTTAACCATTGCCAGGATAATGGCGAGGCTTCCAAAAATATAACCCACAACGGGATTGTCAGTTGTAAGCGCGGCTGCTGTAGCAAGGAGCGCCCCCAGGATCGTAACTCCTGAAAGCGCATTCATCCCCGACATAAGCGGAGTGTGCAACCGGCTGGGGACATTGTTGATTAACAGGTATCCAATAATCGTTGCTACTAAAAAAATTCCGATTAAAATATAATGTATCAGATGCATCTTACTTTTTTATTGGTAACAATTTATGTCTTTATTTTATCCCCATGGCTTCCAAAGCGCCTGAGTGGACAATGGCGCCGTCTTTGGTAACCATTATCGATGACGTAATTTCATCGGTCAAATCAAGGTTAATCGCACCATCTTTGGTCAGATAAGTCAAAAGGTTATAAATATTTTTTGAAAACATAATGGTAGAACTGGTCGACAACATCCCGGGAATATTTTTTATCCCCTGTATCGTAACGCCGTGTTTTACATCAACTTTACCGGGTGTTGTAACGGCACAGTTTCCCCCCTGATCTATCGAAATATCCACAATACAACTCCCTGATGGCATCGATTCCACCATCTCTTCAGTAAGTAAAATTGGTGCTACTTTCCCCTGAATTAACGCAGAGCAGAAAATGATATCTGCTTTTGCAACGGTTTCTTTTAAATTTTCACGTTCAATATTTAACCATTCTTCAGATAACTGATTGGCATGTTTCCCATCGGGGCTGACAGCAATTTCTTCAGGAACGCCGGTTTCAACAATCTGAGCGCCCAACGACTCTGCATTTTTGTTGGCTTCGGGGCGGATATCGGCAGAATAAACCATTGCTCCCAGACTTTTTGCAGTTGCCAAAGCGCGAAGTCCTGCAACTCCGGTGCCTATCACAAAAACGGTCGCCGGCATTAACCTCCCAACTGCACTGGTTACAAAAGGTACAAATTTGCTGATGTCGTTGATCCCCATAATCATTCCTTTGTAACCAGCGCATGAACTCATTGATGACAAAGCATCCATCGACTGGGCACGGCTGATACGCGGAACACCATCCAGCGTGAGACCAATTACCCCTTTTTCCGCCATTTGTTTTACCATCTGATGATTTGCAGGAGAGGCGGGGTGAATAAAGGTGATCAGATACTGACCTTTATGCATCATATCAATCTCGTGCGTGTTTTTTTCTGAGTTAAACAAAGGCTCTTTTACCTTTAAAATTACGTCAGCCTGTTCGTAAATCTTCCCGACATCTGAAACAAGTTGAGCTCCGGCTTCTTCATAAGCTTTATCCATATAATGTGAACCAATGCCCGCCCCGGTTTGAAACAAAACTGTCGCGCCGCTATCGACCATTTTTTTTACGGTTTCGGGAATCGCCGATACACGATTTTCTCCCTGCATTATTTCCTTTGGTACTCCAATAATCATTTCAGTAGAATTTTAATTATTTAACGACCAAAAATAGGCAGGAAGCGGCTTCCAAAACATGATAAAACTAATAAATAACAGCAATGTTACGTCATAAATAATATAGCCGGGGCGCCATTAATAAATTAGAAGTTAATTTTTTCATAAGATTTCAAATTGAAATTTTTTAATAATTATTATTTTCAGATTGATACTTGTATATTTGCTCACTTTTTACTTATTTTTTATATCATGCCAACAGTTTCAGACAGAGGAAGAATAATGCCCGACTCGCCAATCCGTAAATTGGTGCCTTTGGCCGACAAAGCCAAAGAGCGTGGAATCAAAGTATATCATTTGAATATCGGCCAGCCCGATTTGCCAACACCACCGGAAGCGCTCGCGGCAATTAAAAATATCGATCGTAAAATCCTGGAATATTCTCCGAGTGAAGGAATCCGTTCGTTCCGCGAGAAACTGGCGAAATACTATCATCATTTTGACATTAATGTTAGTGCGTCCGATATTATTATCACCACTGGCGGAAGCGAAGCGGTTACTTTTGCGTTCATGAGTTGTCTCGACCCGGGCGACGAAATTATTGTTCCCGAGCCGGCGTATGCCAACTACGAGGCTTTTGCCATTGTGGCCGGGGCCAAAATCAGGCCGGTGGTGGCCCGCATTGAAGATGGTTTTGCCTTGCCGCCGGTGGAAGAGTTTGAAAAACTGATTACCCCGAAAACCAAGGGGATATTAATTTGTAACCCCAATAATCCGACCGGCTACCTCTACACACAGGAGGAAATGGATGCCATTCGCGACCTGGTTAAAAAATATGATTTGTACCTTTTTTCCGACGAAGTTTACCGCGAGTTTTGTTACACCGGTGCGCCTTATATTTCTGCATTTCACCTCGAGGGTATCGAGCAAAATGTGGTTTTGATCGATTCGGTTTCGAAACGGTACAGCGAATGTGGTTTGCGCATCGGGGCGTTGATTACCAAAAATGATGAATTGCGGCGGAACATTATGAAATTTTGCCAGGCCCGGTTAAGCCCGCCACTGATTGGGCAGATTGCCGCCGAAGCCTCCATCGACGCCGATTCCAAATACATGCTCCACAACTACAACGAATACGTAAACCGCCGGAAATTCCTCATCGACGGGTTAAACCGCATCGAGGGTGTGTACTCGCCTATCCCGATGGGCGCTTTTTACACGGTGGCCAAACTCCCGGTTGACGATGCCGATCGGTTTTGTGCCTGGCTGCTCAGCGATTTTGAATATGAAAACCAAACCCTTTTTATGGCGCCGGCCTCCGGTTTTTACACCGACCCCAAGAATGGTATCGACCAGGTGCGGATTGCCTATGTTTTGAAAAAGGAAGATTTGGCCGTTTGCCTGAAAATTCTCGAAGAAGCGCTGAAAATTTATCCGGGAAGCAAAGTGAGGCAAAAAGTGGCGAG
>CAZHKI010000295.1:0-5483 GCA_964533365.1 uncultured Maribellus sp.
TCACTAAAAGCATTAACCGTTCAACATAATCATTCTTCGAAGTTTTTGATTCACTGACTTCCAGAACTGTGTCGGCAACCTTTTTTTCATTCCATGCGGCCACCCTCGAAATGCGGTAACCATTGCGGACGAGCAGTGAAACATTCAGAATTTTTCGTAAATCAATATCGTTGTAATACCTGATATTGGTATCGGTCCGGTCAGGAACCAACAGATTGTAACGTTTCTCCCATATCCGGATGGTATGAGCTTTAATTCCCGAGAGAATTTCCAAATCTTTGATTGAATAACTGGCTCCTTTCATTTCCTCGAAACAATGATTAATATAAATACTCAATTTTTAAAACAATAAAAAACAAATTTTGTTTAAACTCACCTGGCAAACATGTAAACAAAATTACTAAATAACAAATTATCTGATTGATTAAAAAAATGCTGCCTGAATAGGATGATACAATCCGGTAGTAATTATTCGGCTTATCCAATCCAATTAAGCGCCGGAAACCGTATGGCAATTTCATTTAATTATTTCATTTTTGTAAAACATTTAATTCCTTAAAAAATGCAGTTAAAGAAATACCTGTTGATATTGTTCGTCGTCATAATGACCATTCCGGCATGGGGGCAACAGCCCTGGGCGCTGGTTATCCACGGCGGCGCTGGAGTCATGTCGAAGGAGAAAATGAACGAAGAACGGCAGCAGGAATACATCCAGGTTTTAAACAAGGCGCTCGAAGTGGGTGAGAAAATGCTCAGGAAAGGCGCCACTTCCACCGATGTGGTTGTCGAAGTAATCCGGGTGATGGAAGATTCGCCCCTGTTCAATGCCGGGAAAGGAGCGGTTTTCACCAGCGAAGGAAAAAACGAGCTGGATGCGTCGATTATGGATG
Organism: uncultured Maribellus sp.; assembly: GCA_964533365.1. Lineage (GTDB taxonomy): Bacteria > Bacteroidota > Bacteroidia > Bacteroidales > Prolixibacteraceae > Draconibacterium. The sequence goes on from CAZHKI010000295.1 coordinate 891, forward strand.
GCAAAACCCTGAATGCCGGGGCAATAGCCGGGGTTACCGACATAAAAAATCCGATTACAGCCGCCCGCGAGGTCATGCTTCATTCGGAACATGTTTTTTTAAGTGGAAAAGGCGCATCTGCTTTTGCTAAAAAACAAGGAATTAAAATGGTCAGCAATAAATATTTTTATACCCCTTCACGCTACGAATCGCTGAAACAGTTACAAAAACAGGAACGGGAACGGAACAAACGGGATAACATAGGAACAGTGGGTTGTGTTGTGATGGACACACATGGGAACCTCAGTGCCGGGACTTCTACTGGCGGAATGACCAACAAAAAATTTGGCCGCATAGGCGACGCTCCGGTGATTGGCGCCGGCACGTATGCCAACAATAAAACCTGTGCCGTTTCGTGTACCGGCCACGGAGAATATTACATCAGGCTGGGATTTGCCCGCGACATTTCGGCCCTTATGGAATACAAAAACCTAAGCGTAACAGAAGCCTGCCGCGAAGAAATCAGGAAACTCACCGAATTGGGTGGCGACGGCGGAGTGATTGCCCTTGATGCCAACGGAAATGTAGCCATGGAATTTAATACCAGCGGGATGTTCCGCGGTTATTGCAAATCGGACGGTAAAAAGGAAATTGCTATTTTTGAAGACAATTAAAAATTAATCCAGAAAATGAAATTTCTTTTCCCGGCATTTCTATTCGCACTTTTTTCGGTTGCCATCCCGGTAATCATTCACCTGTTTAGTTTCAGACGTTACCAAACCGTTTATTTCAGCAATGTCAGTTTTCTGGAAAACATCAAAAAGGAGTCGCAAAAACGATCGAAACTTAAACAAATCCTGATTCTGATTGCCCGAATCCTGACGCTTGTTTTTCTGGTCCTTGCCTTTTCGCAACCCTATATTCCGGCAACCCGCGAAACAAACAAACAACCCAATCAGGTTGTTGCGGTTTATATCGATAATTCATTTAGTATGAATGCGTTGTCGGAAAAAGGTCAATTACTGGAAGTGGCCCGGAACAAAGCGTTGGAAATAAGCCTCGCCTACCCTGCCGGAACCCGGTTCAGGCTTTTTACAAACGACCTCGACCCCAAACATCAGCACATCGTTAACCGCGAGCAATTTATTCAGTTGGTTTCCGGAATTCACCCCACGCCATCGGTAGTTCCGCTTTCGGTTATTTTTAACCGGTTCGCGTTTCAGGACACGGGCGACAACGACAACACCGATAAAAACCTCTATTTTATTTCTGATTTTCAGCGGGCAATAACCGACCTTGAAAACTTTGCAGACGAAACGGTTTACAGCTATTTTCTACCGTTAATACCCAATCAGGTTACCAATCTGTTCATCGATTCGTGCTGGGTGGAAGTTCCGGCTCACCGGCTGAACCAGGAAGAAACGGTGTTTGTTCGGATTAAAAACAGTTCAAACCAGGATTACCAGAATTTACCTCTGAACCTGTACCTGAACGATTCGGTGAAATCAATCACCAATTTTTCGGTATCCGCCCAAAACGAAATCACTGCCAGCCTGAATTACACCAACAGCACAGCCGGGCTTCAACTGGGAAAAATTGAAATTACCGATTACCCGTTTACACACGACAACAACTGGTTTATCAGCTATTTTGTGGAACCCAGCTTAAAAGCGCTGGCCATTTACGATAATTCCCCGTCCTCGGGCGAAGGTCTGGCTTATATCTCTGCATTATTTGGCAACGATAATTATATCCTGTTCGATGCGGTGAACATCCAGAGTTTACAAATCAGCAAACTGCCCGAATACAACACCATATTTTTAATCAACCTCGAAAACCTCTCCAGCGGATTTATTAATGAAATTACAAAAGCTGCCGAAAACGGAAGCTCACTGGTTTTGTTCCCCGGGGCAATAAGTAACACAGCGCAGAACAACAATTTGCTTTCGAAATTGGGCGCGAGCCTGGTTAACGGGCTTGATACCACACAGCAGGAAATTTCGGGAATTGATTTTGATCACCCGTTTTTTAAAAATGTTTTCAAGAAAAAGGAAGAAAATGCAGTTCAGCCCAAAATTGACCGTCACCTCACTTTCGATAAAAATATACGAACCACCGAAACCAACTTACTTTGGTTTCAAAATGGCGGCAAAGCCCTGTCAGTGCTTCCGTTCGAAAACGGGAAAGCGTGGGTATTCAGTTTCCCGCTCGATAAAAGAAATGAAAATTTTGCCCGCGATGTATTGTTTGTTCCGGCATTGTATAACATTGTTCTGAATAGCTTGCCTAACCAGCAAATCTCGCTGATCATTGGGCAGGACAACCATTTCACCATTCCGAAGAATCAACAAATTGATCTGAATTCGTCCATCGAAATTGAAAATAAAACCAACAACGAAAAATTCATCCCCGAAAAAACCATCACCGGACGTGGCGCCCGGATTGATTTCGGCGGACAAATCACCGAAGCAGGACATTATCTTATTAATAATGAAGACCAAACCATTTCGGCATTGGCATTCAATTACAACCGCAAGGAATCGGATTTAAAATATTACACTCCCTCAGAACTGGGTGAAAAGATTGACAGTGAAAGGCTAAAAAATGCATCGGTGGTTAAAAATGCCGATGGCAATTTTGCTGAAGTATTTAATGAAATTCAAAACGGCAAACAACTTTGGAAGTGGTGCATACTGCTTGCTTTGTTTTTTATTCTTTCCGAGGTTTTGATTGTCCGTTTTATGAAATAGACAGTTCCGTTTTCCTTTTCGTCCCTGCTTTTTAACAGCGAAAGATTTTTTGAAATTCGTGTTGAAAATTGTAAATCTGCAAAAACTTAAAACGAAATGAAATGACGAAACTGACTTCACAGGATTTTATAGCAAAAGAAGATAAGTTTGGTGCCCACAATTACCACCCGCTACCGGTTGTACTGGCAAAAGGCGAAGGTATTTTTGTATGGGATGTGGAAGGCAAAAAATACTTCGATTTCCTTTCAGCCTATTCGGCAGTAAACCAGGGACACTGTCACCCGAAAATCACAAAAGCCCTCATTGATCAGGCCAGTACGCTTGCATTGACATCGAGGGCATTTTACAACAATGTACTGGGCGAATGGGAAGAATATATGACCAAACTGTTCGGATACGACCGGATGTTGCCCATGAATTCGGGTGCCGAAGCCGACGAAACCGCGCTGAAACTCATCCGGAAATGGGCTTATAAAGTGAAAGGGATTCCGGCCAACGAAGCCAAAATTATTGTTTGCGACGGCAATTTCCACGGCCGCACCATCACCATCATTTCCATGTCATCCGATCCGGATGCCTACAACCACTATGGTCCATATACTCCAGGTTTTATCAACATTCCATACAACGACATTGAACGGTTGGAAAAAGAATTGCAAAACCCGAATGTAGCCGGATTTTTAGTTGAGCCGATTCAGGCCGAAGCCGGAGTTTATGTTCCTGAAGACGGGTACCTGAAAAAAGCAGCCGAATTGTGCAAAAAACACCATGTGCTGTTTGTGGCCGACGAAGTGCAGACCGGGCTGGCCCGCACCGGGAAAATGCTGGCCTGCGACCACGAAAACGTCAGGCCCGACATTCTGGTTTTGGGTAAAGCCGTTTCAGGGGGCATGTATCCGGTTTCGTGTGTTTTAGCCGACAATGAAATTATGCTTACCATCAAACCCGGCGAACACGGGAGTACATACGGGGGAAACCCGGTTGCTGCCAGGGTTGCCATGGCTGCCCTTGATGTCATCAGGGAAGAAAACCTGGTTGAAAACTCAGCAAAAATGGGAGAAATTTTCCGCAGGGAAATGAAATCCATTCAATCGGAAATGATTGAAATTGTCCGTGGTAAAGGATTGTTAAATGCCGTTGCCATCAAACCAACCAACGGTAAAACAGCCTGGGATATTTGCCTCGCCCTGAAAGAAAACGGGTTAATTGCCAAACCAACCCACGAACACATCATTCGTTTCACTCCTCCACTGGTGATTAACGAAGAACAAATGGCAGAAGCTGTTGGGATTATAAAAAAGACATTTCAGGAAATGAAAGCCTGAACGAAAAGAACCGCTCCTTTCTTTAAGGGGGCGGTTCTTTTTTTAATGAGTCGAAACCCGTGGCCGGTTCTCTACCCTCTTCCGCACCACATCGTAATCTTTTTCGTACGAAATAACCGAAACGCCTTTATTCATATACCCGCCAAATGCCGAAACTTTATCAAAATAATAATTCCCCTGTATAAGCTGAACATTTAAATAAGGCAGGCAATCTTCGAAATTCCGCCCGTAATTTTTCAGTGCAGTTAAGAAATAAAATGCAACATCGTAACCCTGCATGCCAAAACTGTTAGGTTCAGTATAAAAATTCTTCCTGAATTTTTCGATTAACCGAATGGTAGCCAAATCAGTATATTCAGTCCAGTATGGCGAAATGTACTGCATTTTCAGATTATGGAACTTTTCAATATCAATGCTTTTGTATTGCTGCTGGTAGCGGGATGGCGCCACCAGGGTAATGGAGTATTCTGCCGAAAAATTATCGAGATTCTGAATAGCTACACTAAGTTCCCCTTCATCCGACGAGGGGATAATAATTA
>CAZHKI010000296.1:0-5452 GCA_964533365.1 uncultured Maribellus sp.
GTTCGCTCCGTCACTTTCCGGCACGGAAGACGCTCTTAACAGCATTCTGGAAGCAATAAAAAAAGCCGGGTACAAACCCGGGCTGAAAAAAAACGGGGGAGATGTGTGCATAGCTCTTGATTGCGCCGCTTCTGAATTCTATAAAAACGGAATTTACGATTACTCGAAATTTGAAGGCGTCAACGGAGCTAAACGCAATTCAACTGAGCAGGCTGAATATCTTGCAAGTTTGGTTGCCAATTTCCCTATCGACTCAATTGAAGACGGAATGAGCGAAAACGATTGGGACGGATGGGTTGCTTTAACTGAAAAACTGGGTGGCAAATGCCAGTTGGTTGGCGACGACCTTTTTGTTACCAATGTTGAATACCTGAAAAAAGGTATCGAACTGGGAGCTGCAAATTCCATCCTTATCAAAGTTAACCAGATTGGTACACTGACCGAAACGCTGGATGCTATTGAAATGGCCCACCGTGCAGGTTACACTTCAGTTACATCGCACCGCTCGGGCGAAACCGAAGATTCAACCATCGCCGACATTGCCGTGGCTACCAACTCAGGACAGATTAAAACCGGTTCGTTAAGCCGTTCCGACCGTATGGCAAAATACAACCAGTTACTCCGAATCGAAGAAGAACTGGGTGCCAGCGCTATCTACGGATACAAAAAAGTTTATAAAAAATAATCTCTGAATCTTCAGAAACGCTAAGCCGTCATTCGAAAGAAGGGCGGCTTTTTTTGTCTGTTTTGCCTGTTCAGTTTTCTTTTCTGTTCCATTATCTAATGTTCAACAACCTTTTTTTTAACCTTCTGTAAATGAACAAACAGCGTTAATATTTTTTATATTTACAAAATAGTTGGTTAACTTTTACTCTTCAATGTCATTTTTCAAAATGGTTATTTCTCAAAATACATGGTTATATGAAACGGTTGAAATTCGAAGTCAGGTTTATTATTGTCTATTTGTTCATTGGAGGAAGCTGGATAATTTTCTCGGATATAATACTCCACTATTTTATAACAGATGACATTGTCCTCACCCGGATGCAAACTTTCAAAGGCTGGTTTTATGTGGTTGTTACCGCCATCTTTTTCTATTATCTGCTGAAAAGACACCTGATCAGACTGCGAAAGGCTGAACACGATGCCAAAGAAAGCGACCGGCTGAAAACCGCATTCCTCCAAAATATTTCCCACGAAATACGAACCCCGATGAACGGCATCATCGGCTTCACCAGCCTGCTCAATTCCGACGAATTACCAGAAGAGCAAAAAAAAGAATACATCCGCATTATTACCAAATCGTCGCACAAACTTTTATCAATTGTCGATGATGTACTGAACATTTCACTCATCGAAACCGGCAACATAAAAGCCAGCGACGACATGGTGAATGTCAACGAGATTATGGACGAACTTCATCAGACATTTTTCCGCACGTTTAGTAATAAAATTTCGTTTTCAGCAGAAAAGGGACTAACCGGCAATGCTGCATTTGTAATGACCGACCCGGTAAAACTGCGGCAGGTATTATACAATTTAATCAATAATGCAGGCAAATTTACCGACGAAGGTTTTATACGCTTCGGGTATTCGCTAAAAGAAAACGGACTCGAATTTTTTGTGAAAGATTCTGGTATTGGCATTGATCCGGTACAACACAAAAAAATATTCGAACGCTTCAGCCGGGCCGAAAAAGAAAACGGGCGGTTGTATGATGGTGTAGGACTGGGACTTGCCATATGCAAAGGAAATGTTGATTTGCTGGGAGGAAGAATCTGGGTTGAGTCGGAACCCGGCAAAGGCTCGGCCTTTTTCTTTACTATTCCCTACCGGCAGCTTACCCCGAATACTGAAGTGGCCGAACGATATGAAACCCCGGAAATCAACAAAAGAATAACCATACTGGTAGCGGAAGATGACGACACAAACTTCCTCTACATTAAACAAATTCTCAACAATGCCGGATTCAACATCCAACGGGCGTCCAACGGGAAAGAAGCTGTCGAGATATTTCAAAAAAAAGAAAAAATAAATCTCATACTGATGGACTTAAAAATGCCGGTTTTAAACGGCTACGAAGCCAGCAAAAAAATCAGGGAAATTGATCCAGAGGTACCCATCATTGCCCAAACCGCATTTGCTTTCGACGAATCAAGGGACAATGCGAACAAAGCCGGCTTTACCGATTACATATCAAAACCCTTTAAAAAAGAACAACTGCTAAAACTAATTTACACCCATCAACCGGCTGAAAATATTTAATTTTCATCGTTTTTCCCTTCAATTAAAAACCGACGGACAAGCCTGTTGCCAGCCTGATCGGTTATGGTCAGGTTATGCCAGCCGGGTTCAGGCCGAATGGCCATTTGATGAATTTCGCAAGTAGCCCCCAGGTATTTTTCATTGAGATGCCAGTAAACTGTTGATTTTCGCTGCCGGTGGACCAGTTCGAGAATCAATTGGCCGGGAGTGCCATCCAAATCCGTTGGGATGAACAAATGGTTCCATTCGCGCGGATAAATGAATTCCATATTTCCCATTTCATCAACACATCCCGGTTCCAAAGGTGGTAAAATACGATAGCCCGGATTGCGTTGCTGATAGTAATACTCCATGGCAGGAGGCAAAACAAACCAGTTTTGGTGTATCATTTCTGCCACCGGGTAACAACCGGCATTTACCCGGAATGTTCCATTGCTATTCAGATGAATTTTTTTGTGCCATGTACAAATCCCGATTTTTGAACCACGCGGGAGCCATGTTTTTATTAATGAATCGCAATACATTCCAGGCCTGAAGCCGCTATCGGCACAAAGATCAACCGGTTCCATTTCATCAACCGGCATACGGAACCAACCGGAAACCGGGAGGACGGCAAAAATATCGAACATCAGCGGGGCGGCAGCCGAAACTCCGGTTAATCCCGGCCGACCTTCTCCGTCGGCATTTCCGGCCCAAACGGCCACCACATAATCGCGGGACATTCCCACCGCCCAGCCATCGCGAAACCCAAAACTGGTACCTGTTTTCCAGGCAATATTCCGCGAAGATGCAAACTCCTGCCAGCCAGCTTCCGATTCAGGACGCTGAACTTCCAGCAAAGCCTGCAGGGTCAGGTAAACCGACGAGGCCCTCACTTCAGGCTGAACCACTCCTCCCGGTGATGATTTTTTAGAAGAAACCGGCTTTTGTTCCTGTTTCCATGTCAATGGACGAAAAGGCGCCGGGTGGTAAATGCCATCGTTTTCATCATACGTTTTCAGAATGGAAACCAGCGAGGTGTACATCCCGGCCAACTCCCACAACGAAACTTCGGCTCCGCCCAAAATCAACGAAAGTCCGTAGTGATCGGGAGGGTGTGTCAGTGAATTCATTCCTGTTGTTTTCAAAAACGAATAAAAAGGTGAAACGCCGTAATTTTGCAGCATTTTTACAGCCGGAATATTTAACGACCGCGCCAGTGCATTGCATGCGGCAACCGCACCGCTGTACTCCTGATCAAAATTCATGGGGGTGAACCCGCCAAACCGTGTGGGAATATCGGGAATTAGCATCGAAGGGGTAATCAGCCCGTCGTCGAGCATTTTGCAATACAAAAACGGTTTCAGAATACTGCCGGTGCTTCGCTGTGCCTGCACCACATCCACGTTATTCCCATGCCGGTTTTCCTGGCCGTCGAAAACATTTCCCACATAAGCTTTTACTTCACCGGTCGAAACCTCGGAAACCACCACGGCCAGGTTGTATATATGGTTGGCTGCCAGAACCTGGTGATGTCTGCCGACCAGCCCTGTTACTTTTTCCTGTAAATTGCCGTCAATGGTCGAACGAATTCTCTGCCCCTGATTTTCACGGGCAGCCTTTTCTACCAGATGATAAGCAACCGTAGGCAATGGGGTTACTTTATCGGGCAGCGGTTCAGCCACCGAAAGCTGAAATGTGAGGCTGTCCAGTTCGCCCGTTTCGAGTAATTTACCCAGCAACCGGTCACGTTTTTGTTTTAACCGTTCATCAAGTTTACCAGGATAAATCAATGACGGAGCGTTAGGCAGAACAGCCAGCGTTGCCGACTCGGCCCACGAAAGTTCAGACGCCGGGCGTGCAAAATACCGCCAGGCTGCGGCATCGATCCCCACCACATTCCCGCCAAAAGGAGCGTGCGAAGCGTACAGTTGTAAAATTTCTGATTTTGAAAACCGAAGTTCGAGGTTCAGCGCCCAAATCATTTCCACCATTTTATTTTTCAGTGAACGCTTTTTTTCACCTCTTGCCAACCGGCAAACCTGCATGGTAATGGTACTCCCGCCGCTGAGGACTTTCCCTGCTTTCAGGTTTTGAAAAAAAGCCCTCGACAACGAAACCGGATTAATTCCGGGGTGGAAATAAAAGTACCGGTCTTCGAATAACAGCAGGCACTTTTCATACTTTTCGGGAACGGAACCAGTTAAAGGAAACCGCCACTGATGATCGGCAGCAATGCGTGCACCCAGCAACCTCCCGTCGCTGCTTTCAACCACAGTTGAAAAAGATACCTCGAACAGCGGTCGGGGAACTGCGTAATAAAACAAGGTAAACGTGACCGGCAAAAGAATCAGCAATATAAATAACATCTTCTTTTTGGGGCAAAACCGTATTATGGCAGATTTCTGTTTCAATACCGGCAAAAAATAGGTTATTTTAGCTTGCAAAATAAACAATCAAAACGATACCATATGAAATGTAAAACCATTCTCTTTTTTCTAACCCTGATTTTTATAACCCATGTCCGGGCGCAGGATATTTCAATCATTCCCAAACCTGTGGAAGTTTCAGTTCAAAAAGGAAGTTTTACCCTTACCAGAGAGTCTTCCCTGCAATTCGATACTTCCAACACCGAAATTTCACGGATTGCACAATTTTTTAACGAATATCTTAATACAGTTTACGGTTTTAATTTGAGCGAAAATGCCGAAGGAAAGTCTATTCAGTTTAAAATAATGAGCCATTTGAACCTGGGACTGGAAGGCTACCTTTTGAAAGTTAACAACAAAACGGTTGTGATAACGGCTTCTTCTCCCAACGGGCTGTTTTACGGGATGCAGAGCCTGAAACAAATGTTGCCGACTGAAGCAGAAAATGGGACACTGGAAATTCCGGCTGTTGATATTAAAGACCATCCGCGGTTTTCCTGGCGTGGCAACATGTTGGATGTAAGCCGTCACTTTTTCCCGGTAAGTTTCCTGAAAAAATACATCGACATCCTCGCCATGTACAAAATCAATACTTTCCACTGGCACCTCACCGATGACCAGGGATGGCGGATTGAAATAAAAAAATACCCGCTGCTTACCGAATTATCACATTGGCGCGATGAAACAGTTGTCGGCCATGCCAGTCGTTCCAACCAATACGATGGCATTGGTTACGGAGGTTTTTACACACAGGAGCAGGCGCGTGAAATTGTACAGTA